>JBCDJC010000010.1:0-52075 GCA_038748225.1 Cyanobacteria bacterium P01_H01_bin.26
GCAATCCCGGAGCTTTGGCTATTATGCCTTAGCCACCCTGATCTGCACTACATCTTCGGGTCGTGGCTAGGTATTGGGTTCTGGTCACCACCCTGCCGATCGGTCTGCAATGACCGTTTGGTGAGGCTTTGTACCTTATCTGGAGACCAGACCCATGTTTAGAGACTCTACCCAGGGCGCAGGCGCGTCCAACGTTCCCCCTGCCGGTAATTTTCTACCCGACTACCCGCAGGAATCTGTCCATCATCACTTGTTTGGTAGTCTCATCGCTGTGCGTAACACGATTACCCTGTTGCACAAGCTCAACTACGCTGAGCCCAACGATTGGAGTAAGCCTTTGCCCACCGGGCGACCCAACGAAGTGATGGCTATTCTCACGAAAAAGATCAGGGTCGATTAACCGACAGCTTTTTGTTGGAGATAATTGATGGATTCTCTCCTCTTTGGGGGAGGGAATTTTCTTCATGATGAAAATATATTTAGATAGGCTAAAACGTTTGGGTTTGTTGGGTTTCGTGGCGCCCAACCCAACCGACAGCTTTGCAATTAAACAAAGCGCCCCTTTCTCCCTTTCCCATTCCCCAGCAGAGACCGGCATTTTTTGGACGCACATCCGTCACACGTTTACCCTTTCCCATACCCCAGACATCAGTCATGCCTCAAACATCAAGGGGGCATTAGGTAGAACTTTTTAAGGTTGAGTTTGGAATTGTATATGGCAGACAGCGTTAGGGTTAGAGAGATCTAACGCCTATTCCGGTCGCTGATAGCCTAATCCTGAAAACGCCTAATCCTCTGATGCTGCGATATCTTTTGCCCCTGCTGACTCTGCCCTTTATGTCTATGCCTGCATCTGCCCAGACCGATCAGACCCTGTCTACATGGCAAAATCCGCCGGAGCCGATTGCGTCGATGCTAGATGCGGACCGGCTACCGGCAGTGTCGATATCACCGGATAATCAGTGGCTGGTGGAGTTTGAGCGGCGGGCGCTGCCGCCCATTGCTGAGCTGGCGGAACCCTGGGTTGCGATCGCAGGCATCAAACTCAACCCCAACACTTGGGGACCGGCCCAGGAAAGCTCCTACAAAGGCATTGCCGTCCGCCCGTTGGGAGAGCTAGAAAGTACCCCCATCGTTTTACCAGCCGGTGCCCGCATTCGTAACCTGCGCTGGTCCTACGACAGTCGCTATCTGGCCTTTACCCTAACCCAGGCCACCGGTATTGAACTGTGGGTGCTAGACGTAGCTGAGGCCAAAGCCATACCCTTGAGCCCCCCTGTCCTCAACGGGGTGTACAACAGTCCTTGCCACTGGCTACCGGGAGACGAAGGCCTCATTTGCAAAGTTCGCCCCCAGGGCATGGGAGAGCCGCCCGCTGAACCCACGGCCCCCGTCGGCCCCGTCGTGGAAAGCAGCCAGGGACGGGTAGCCGCCACTCGCACCTATACCAATCTGTTGCAGAGTCCCCACGATGAGGCTTTGTTTGAATACTATTTCTCAGCTCAGCTCGCCCACATTAGCCTAGACGGCCAGGTTACCCGGCTGGATGAACCCAGTCTGATTCGGAACGTAACGGTTTCCCCCGACGGTGAGTGGCTGCTACGTTCCACCATTCACCGCCCCTTCTCCTATCAGGTCCCCCTATCGCGCTTTCCCGTGCGCTACGAGGTGCTCAACCGCCAGGGGCAGGTAGTCCATACGCTGGCCGATATCCCCCTCGCTGACGATATTCCCCTGGCTTTTGACTCCGTACGTCCAGGGAAACGTAGCATTGGCTGGCGGACCGATCGGCCCGCCACACTTTACTGGGTAGAAGCCTTAGACGGCGGCGATGCCAGCGTTCCAGCTGACTATCGCGATGGCGTATACACCCTAGCTGCCCCCTTTGATACCCCACCCACAGAAATATGGCGGAGTACCCTGCGATTTCGCGGGCTAACCTGGAGTAGCGACAACTTTGCGATCGCATCAGAAGCCTGGTACGACAGCCGTCAGCTACAGCGGTGGGCCATCTTTCCCGAAGCTCCTGATACCGACGCGGTTTTACTAGACTCCAGGGATTTTCAAGATGCCTATGCTAATCCCGGTAGTCCGGTGACCGTTCCTGGACCCTATGGCCGCTCGGTGCTGATGCTGAGCGACGATGGCAAAAGTATCTACCTCAACGGCGGTGGTGCTTCTCCAGACGGTGTTTTTCCCTTTTTAGATCGTCTAAATCTGACTACGCTGGCAACAGAACGACTGTGGCAGGCCGAAGGAGACATCTTTAGTCGAGTTACTCGCGTGCTCGACCCCAAGGCTCAAAATATCATTGTCAGAAAAGAGTCACAAACCACCCCTGGTAACTACCACCAGCTAGATCTCTCCAGTGGTGAAGAGACCCCCCTCACCGAGTTTACCGATCCCCTGGCCTGGTACGCAGATGCCCAAAAAGAGATCGTCCGCTACCCCCGCCCCGATGGCGTAATGCTGACGGCCACCCTACACCTGCCTCCCGGCTATGATGCCGCTACCGACGGCCCCCTGCCCACGGTACTTTGGGTTTATCCACGAGAGTTTAAAGATCGCAACGTCGCTAGCCAAAACACCCGTTCAGAATATACCTTTACCCGACCGGGGCGGGGCTCGGTCTTGTTTTTGTTGACCCAGGGCTACGCTGTGCTGAGCGGTCCGACCATGCCCATTGTCGGTGAGGGTGAGGCCGAACCCAACGATACCTACATTGAGCAGCTGGTCTCTAGTGCTGAGGCTGCAGTGGATTATTTAGTGGAGCGTGGGGTTAGCGATCGCACCCGCCTTGCCATCGGTGGCCATTCCTACGGTGCATTTACCGCCGCCAACCTGCTGGCCCACAGCGACCTGTTCCAGGCCGGGATTGCCCGCAGCGGAGCCTACAATCGTACGCTTACCCCATTTGGGTTTCAGGGTGAACAGCGCACCTTTTGGGAAACGCCAGAAACCTACCTAACCATGTCGCCATTTATCGCCGCCGAGAAAATAAATGAGCCGCTGTTGCTAATCCACGGCGCTGAGGACAATAATCCAGGCACCTACCCAATCCAGTCGGAACGAATGTTTGAGGCGATGAAGGGGCTGGGGGGTACCGTGCGGTATGTGTCGCTACCGGCAGAGGGCCACGGCTACCGTTCTCGGGAAGCAGTGGGTCATGTGCTATGGGAAATGGTGCAGTGGCTGGATCAGCATGTGAAGGCTCAGCCCAATTGATTTAAATTCGGGAAGAAACGCTATCTTTTGCACTACGGGAAAGGAAAATCGCTCAATATTCCCTGAAGTACATGTTGCCAAAGGAAACCCATCAGTACATAGGGGGCATAACGCATTAGTGGAAAGTTATAGCTCATAAGCCGCCCCACAAATAAATATTCTATGAAAGGCTGCCCTAAACAGCTTAAACCGTACGCGATGATCAAAGTCTGAAAAAGTGGAAAACTGACGTCTACACTAACGGGACTAAAGGAAATGCCAGCAAAGATAGACACAATAATCAAAAGTTGCTCAAATACAAATAATAGTGATGAATGGGGAGTATCTTCACCGTTCCATGCAGTTTGTTGTCCCAACAAAACCAGCCAAGTAAGAGGTCCGCATACACCATCAGGATGTAAACCATATCGTCTCTGAAAGCGTTTGAGTGCACGCTCTGTCCGTGCACCAAAAACACCGTCTACTCTGACATGTAGTCTTTCTTGATGTAGCAAACATTCCTGTAACTGTCGAACTTTTATCTCTAACTCTGGGGATAAGAGAGTTGTTCGAGACAAGGTGGGATAAAGTAATGCAGCCCAGGTTAGTGGGCCTACGATTCCATCTACCTTTAAATTGCTATTCCGTTGAAATGCCTCTACTGCCAATTTTGTTTCCCGATCAAAGAGTCCACTTCGAGACAGTAGAAACCCTTTTTCTGCCAACGTAGTCTGCAGATCATTGATAGAAGCCTGTAATCGTTCTTGAGTAAAGTTTTCATGGAGCACAGGCCGAATACTCAGAGGCGATCCTCGATTGGGGCTCATGGAAGGAGGTTTCTCAAACCATCTTTGAATAAGTTGGTAGGTCCGTCGTACTTTTTTGAATATCATGTCAATTTTCTGTCACTCTTAGCTGCTGATTTTGTTAACTGGATTAAACGAGATTTTCAAATGAGGTCTCTAAAGATGCTGCAAACAAATGTAGAGAATGCCGGGCTGTGATTAAAACCCTCTGTCCTTTATGGATGGCTACTTCTCCGTCGCAGTAAGCCTGCCAAGAGCAACCATTATAAAAAACCCTACCTTTTTGCCCTGGCAGAATATCTGATTCGGCTCGACCAAACCTGGAACTCTCTAAAAATGAGGAAGCTGTTTGCAGTTTCTGAATGGTCACTGGATTACCGTTCTTGTCATACTGAATAATCACACATTCATCTTGTTTCAATCGATTGATGTCAATA
This sequence comes from Cyanobacteria bacterium P01_H01_bin.26, assembly GCA_038748225.1. Taxonomy (GTDB): domain Bacteria; phylum Cyanobacteriota; class Cyanobacteriia; order Phormidesmidales; family Phormidesmidaceae; genus Leptothoe. Next base: position 4,448 of record JBCDJC010000010.1, read on the forward strand.
AGAAGATGTCGATTACCAAATGAAAACCGGAGCGAGCTTTGTCGGTTGAATATGCGAAACATGGTAGACCTCTAAAATTCTGAAAACACACTGACTCAAACTCACACCATTGACCTTGAAGCTCTCTCAATCTATAAGAGAATATCGCCAACTTTAAGGCTCTCTTGACAAACGATTGATGTCACTTTTCTTGCTTGAATTTAAGATGCTCGACGCATGAGCCAACACTATAAAGTGCTGTCCCAATGCCCGCTTGCTAAGTATTTAGCTAAAAAATTGCTCAACAATTTTGAGATGCAAATCCCATTATGTTGTAGTAAGCAACTTTATTCTTTGGTAATTGCAGAGGAGGTGAGAAGTCATCTCCGAATATCAATGATTATTCCTCAAAGAACCACCTTCAAAGAACCACCATCGATATAACAACAGGTGAATCTGATTGATACAACTAATGTTATTCATATTTCTGAATCTGTCAATGTAAAAAATAAGAAAAACTTCTATTTGTCAATTAAAATTACTAAAAATAGAAATAACACTAAAATTGTCCAAATTAATTACATATATTTGGCAATTTTGTATGCTTTGTTCAATAATATGTCAGAAAAAATTGTCCGTAAACAAATAAAATTGACGTAAATGTATTTATGGTCTATTGTTTTATAGACAGATATATTGAAGTGAGTTTGTTTAAATGACACTCTAGTCCTTCTTCCAATAGAGCTGATGACTTCCTGGTCATCTAGGGATATGTATTGGTCTCTGTTAGTAGAAGGTTTAATTTGATTGCTCCGAGTCGAAGTCTATATATAGCTCAAGGAAAATCGTCCATGCCCGGTCGTAAGACACCTAAGACCCTCAAGCAGTATGAGGAGAGTTACAGTGAGCAGCGTTCCCTGCTTTGGGGAGGTTTTAATGAGCAGCTCAATCGTCTTCAACATGAATACGGTGTCACTGTTACCGAGTTAGCAGAGGGGCTAGGGATTAGTCGGCAAAAATTCTATGATTTTAGAGCATCCCCTGAGAAAGGAGTGGCGATTGATCGGATAGCTTTGATGATTCTCTGGAGCTGGTTGACCGATCCTGACATACTCGATAATAAGAGGATGTCAGCAGAGACCCGCAGACAACGAGAGGCGCTTCGGCAAGAAGGGCCTAATGCCTTGCTAATATCAGCAGGTTTCCTCCCTCTATCAGTTGCTACAGAGTCTGAAGATAGTGCAAGTCTCCCTAAAATAGATTCTAGTCTGAAGCGGGTTGAGGCCAGGCTCAATAGCCCATGGATTGAAGATGGTATTCGCCGCGCACAGATTATCGATTCGATTTTAGATGAGGTCAAGGCCCAGGGGCGTTTAGACGAGACAGTTCATACTCAGCCCATGAGTGCAGCAGATGCATTAACTTGGCTAAAGGGTGCTCCTCTATATATTACTAGTCCAAAAATTATTCATGACTACCAGAGGAAAATCCGTAGACTAGCGCGTGCAGGTAAAAGTCAGTTTGTAGGGGTTGAGTTATTTGAACTGTATCAAAATATCCTCGAGTATCAAACAATTGATAATTATGCTGGTTCGGGGGTAAGTGTTGTTGATTGTCAGTTTCCTATCCTCTCGGCACCACTTCCTGCTTCGGTGCAGGAGATATTTGAGCCATTCAGTTCAATTTATCAAGATGCAGAAATCGCATTGCTCACACTATTGTGTGATCTTCAAGATTTTGCCCCCACCGAGTTAACCTCCTCTGATTTGTTTACTCCGGTGGTTAGGGCCTCGATTACAAGCCAGTTCGATATTGGAGAAAAGCCTGTTGTTTGGCGATATAGCTCCACAGGAACCCATTTTGAAAATATGCTATCTGCCCTTAAGTTTGGGTTAGGCCATTCCCTAGATATGACAGGGTTTTCCATACAGGCAACAGGAACTACTTCAAAAAGTTTGGCTCGTGTTTCCGTTGGGTTAGCTGAGTGTGATGAGGCAGGTAAAATCAGCAGAGTTTACCAAGGGTGGTGGGTAGATTCGAACGCAGTTACGGCTATTTTAGTGGCCAATGTAATTGCTACTAAGGATTGGCTTTCTAGTCAAAGAGCTGACTTATCTGAATATTTTGATATTTGCAGTAAATTGGGGGACATTGACAATGCGCTTTATCTAATTCGTGAAAATGTTCAGGAGTACTTTTTCCGAAATGCCAATGGATATTTTGAAAATCCTGAAAGTTCAGATGACGATACTACGTTTGATGCTATTAAGGCCCAACTTTCCGATATTGATCAGGCGTTATCTTCAGAGCAGCTCTCTCGGCCTTACTATCGAACTCAGCATCAGGCGGTAAAAAATAGACTGGTCAGAACTAATTTAACGCGTATGCGTTTGGCCCTGAAAAACTCTGAGATCGGTAAAGCTAATCAAACTATTGATGAGACTAAAGAGTATCTTTCTCATTACGAAAATGCTACTTTATCTAAGATTAGTGAGGAGTCTAATGAAAATGCCTATCGGCATATCCTTTTCCTACAAGCATCTGAATGTGTCATGCTATATAACTTTTATGCAGGGGATAGGGAGTTTCTCTCTGGAAAGCTGTGGCGATATCGCCCTCGATACAAATTAGACGAAGGGCTTAAAAAACTAGGCAAATATCTCAAAGTGGTAGGTTCTCTTAACTTTGATGCATTTTCTTGCGCCTCTCAGATGTTTGGTACGGCAGGCCTTTTAGAGTTATATATGGCAGAAGAGAAAGACGCTGCTTTCTTACAGCAGGCAGCAAAATACCTGCTGTGGGCAGCACATTATTCGCAACGAATTGGTTATGTCAGACGAGCAACCTACTGGTTGACCCATGCTAGTCGGGTTTATTGTCGTTTAGGAGATTTAGATAGCTCTGAGCGTCTCTCTCAAATTGCCCAAGTGGCTGCGGATTCAGTTCATCAGAATAATCAAGAAGAACTAGAGTATGATTCAAAATTTAAAATTTTGATTGCGGCCATTACGCACTTAGCTAAGGGTGAACGATTACTTGTTAAAGAAGACCCTGAACAGGCTCATCTGTTTTTTCTCAGAGCACTGAAACTTTTTATGGATACTCACTTCACAGATCGCCTGATGGCAGATGCACTTTATGGTCTCTATCAAGCATCTCGCTATATTGAGGGCGAGGTTGGCGATGACTTTGCTGTCCTGAGCGATGAGGGCGAACGCATCCAGTTTAATCAAGGAATGGGAGCTATACTTCAGAATATTACTCGCTCCTTAAAACAGATCAAATCTCAGAGTTCTTGGAAATCAGAGGCTCATACATTCAAAGAGCTGGCCAAAACTGTCTGGCGTTATTGGGTTCAGGTTGGTAATGAAACAGCAGATGTTCATCCGATTGAAGAGGCCATTGACAGAGATCGGTTTTTGACGCTTGTCAAATCTTCCTAATGTAATGGTGCACAACATTGCACCGCATTGCATCATTGTTGACTTTAAAATTTTTTAACTGCTTGGAGAATATAACATGTCTTATAAAAGCCAAGTCCAATGTGCACCAGTTTCTCTGCTGAGAGATGTGGAGGATACAAAATATCTTTCTCTGTCCCATCATCGACGTCTACGAGAAATGACGCCAGTAATGTCGGTGGATAAAAAAACGTTTGCTCAAGATATAGATAGAAACAAAAATTTAGCTTCCCAGCTCCTTAAGCAGGCAGCTAGGCGGATTAGCTGGGTTAACACTCCTGTAATTTTGGCTGGTGATGGCGTTACTCAAACGAGAGTCAGAGATGAACTAATGGACTTTTCTACACGGTTGAGGATTCCGATTGCTAATACGCTAATGGCTAAGGGAAGTATTCCTGATTCTCATCCATTGTTTTTAGGGACTATAAACTCTCCCCAGACCCATAGTCGTTATGGCTTTGATTGGGCTGACCTCGTTATTACGGTCGGCTGTGATGCTGTCGAGTGTGCCCCTCAATATTGGAACCCCGATGGTGATATCCCCATACTGCATATTGACAATTCATCTGCCAAGCTTAGTCACTACTATCAACCAAACTTGGAACTTATAGGTAATCTCTCAAATCTTTTGGCCAATCTTTCAAAGTTGGCAAACCGTGATGGCAAACAGGATTCTTATTTCCTTGAGTTATGTGCCTTGCATTCAGACAAACCCTGAAAAATAAGTGTCTAATGAGATCTACACTGGCTAAAAGCTGAATCCAAAAGCATTTGTTACTAGTCACTTTCTAATGGTCTGCTAAAACATTAACTGTAGAGTTCTTTTTTAGGATCTTCCACCAATCTATTTTTTGTGTATTTATAGTAGTGTTGAGAGGCATAGTGTTATGGGTCAAATTGGTCAGGTTACGATTCATTCCTTGCCCTTAAAAAAATCAGATCGCTTCCAGCTATGTGAACTGCCGCAAAGTGACAATACCGTGTTGTTGAAGATTGGTGCAGGAGTTGTTGGGGACTTGGGTGTACACCAGTTTCAGACAAATCGAATACTTGCTGTGACAGGTGGTTTAGTGGTGGTGACACTACAAAATAAAAAATATGACTACATTTTTCTAGAAACACAGAACTCTAATGCCCTAACAATTTCGTCTGGTATCCCATACGGCTTCATTAACCTAGGTTCTACTCCTTGTTGGGCAATAAACGATGCTGTTTATCATGGGCCTGAACACAAAATGTCTTTGCATGAATCGGGTTATCGTTCTTTAAAGCCGCCTTTTCCCTACGACATAGCGCAGGTAATACAGCTATGGCAGGATAACGGAGAGAAAGAGCATCACTTTCCTATGCTTAGAGCTGTGTAGAATGACTTTGCTAGTTGCTATAGCAGCGACCCGACCAATAGTTTTTGCAGCATCCAAACCAAGCTAACGGCTAGGGATGCGCTCCAGGTGATAGCGGCTAGGGTGAGCTGTCCGTTGAGGACGCAGAGGCTGCCGCTGATGAGTAACGCGATCGCAACTCCCCCCGATACCCGTACCAAAATCTGCACCGCTTCAGTAAGCTTACGCAAGCGCGTGGCCACATCATCGGTAGATATGGGTGAAATTGCCGACTCTAGCAGGGTGCGAAAGCTCGCATACTGCTTCGGATCGATTTGGTAGTAGGTGCCCAGATCGGTGTCACGCAGGGTGGGATTGGAGCGGAGACCAAACTGTTTGGCGGTTGCGATCGCAGCTCGAACCTGGCGTTTGCTGGCCACCCCGCTAAACGTGTCAAATAGCGACTCTCGATACACCCCTGCCGTTGCCATTTCTAAAATCCGCTGGCTGAGTTCTACCTCGTGGAGCTTGGCTAGGTCAGACACTGGAGTCACTGGCTTATTCCAACTACTGGTCAAGTAAATATGTACTATCTAGAATATCGCTGATTGATAGCGCAGCGTCAATTAATCCTTACAGAAAAATCAGTTCCTTTAAAAAACAACGGTAGGGGCGTTCCATGGAACGCCCCTACCGAAGATCGGCCATTAGATAATGGGGGCAGATTTACATCATGCCGGGCATGCCCATGCCGCCCATACCACCCATGCCGCCCATGCCGCCCATACCGCCCATGCCACCCATGGGATCGGCACCACCACCGGCAGGTTCAGGTTCAGGCTTCTCAACAACCAGGGCCTCGGTAGTGAGGACCATGCCTGCGATTGAAGCCGCGTCCTGCAGGGCAGAGCGAACCACCTTAGCGGGGTCCACAATACCGGCCGTCATCAGATCTTCATAGGCACCGTTGAGGGCGTTGTAGCCTTCGCCAAAGGACATAGTCCGTACTCTTTCAACGACCACAAATCCTTCATCACCGGCGTTGTCAGCAATCTGACGGAGGGGAGCTTCTGCCGCCCGCATCACGATATCAACACCCGTTTGCTCTTCTGGGGCCAGGTCTGCTTTGATGGCTTCTAGCTTTTTGGCCAGGTGCAACAGGGTGATGCCACCACCGGGTACAATTCCCTCTGCCACAGCGGCTTTGGTTGCGCTCAGGGCGTCTTCAATACGCAGCTTGCGATCCTTCAGCTCAGTTTCAGTGGCTGCACCGACCTTGATCACCGCTACACCACCGGCGAGTTTTGCCAGGCGCTCAGACAGCTTTTCCTTATCGTATTCGGAGTCGGTGACATCAAGCTGCTTGCGGATTTGAGCAACGCGCTGCTCGATGTCGGGCTTATTGCCGCTTTCGGACACGATGGTGGTGGTGTCCTTCGTAATTGTGATCTTATCGGCGGTGCCTAGCATCTCAAAGGTAGCCATCTCCAGGCTGAGGCCAACTTCCTCTGAAATTACCTGGCCACCTGTGAGGACAGCGATGTCCTGCAGCATAGCCTTGCGACGCTCGCCAAATCCTGGGGCTTTGACAGCAGCCACATTGAGCACGCCCCGGGCTTTGTTGACAACCAGCGTAGCCAAAGCTTCACCGTCTACATCTTCAGCGATGATGACGAGGGGCTTACCAGCGCGGGCAATGTTTTCTAGAACGCCGACTAGATCCTGCATGGAGCTGATCTTTTTATCGGTGATCAGTACAAGGGCCCCCTCTAGGTCGGCAATCATCCGCTCCTGGTCGGTCACAAAGTAAGGAGACAGATAGCCTCGGTCAATCTGCATCCCTTCAACGACATCTAGCTCAGTGTTGAGGGACTTGGATTCCTCAACGGTGATAACGCCGTCTTTGGTGACCTTATCCATGGCTTCGGCAATCATGCTGCCGACGGTTTCGTCGCTACCGGCGGACACGGTGGCCACCTGGGCGATTTCTTTGCCTTCAACGGGCTTAGCCGCAGCGGCGATTTCATCCACCAGCTTGGCAACGGCCTTCTCAATGCCGCGACGTAGGCTGACCGGGTTGGCTCCAGCGGCTACGTTTTTCAATCCTTCACGGATAATGGCCTGGGCCAATACGGTGGCCGTAGTGGTGCCATCACCGGCGAGGTCCTTAGTCTTGGAGGCAACTTCTTGAATCAACCGGGCACCCGTATTTTCATAGGGATCCGATAGCTCAATTTCTTTGGCAATGGTGATGCCGTCATTGACAATTTGAGGTGCGCCGAATTTCTTTTCCAGGACGACGTTGCGACCTTTTGGTCCCAGCGTGATTTTGACCGCATCGGCCAGGGCATTGACGCCTTGTTCTAAAGCCTGGCGGGACTTTTCATCAAATAGTACCAGTTTCGCCATAGTCAGCTCGTTTAGCTCTGCAATGAAAGACTTTAGCACTCTCTGGGGCAGAGTGCTAACTAAGCCTATATCACGATATGGCGTTGCTTAATTCGCGATAACCGATCCTCACGCCTGACTATACCTATATGACACCTGCATGATGCTCAATTGAAGCAGGCTCTACCTAGTGGGGGCAATGATTCTTAAATCGTACTATTCAAGCCAATGTGTTTAAGTCAATGCTCGGGCCTTTTTCTATTTAATCTCTTGAGGTTTAGACGGGCCTGTTAACTGTAAGTGAGGAATCAATTTTGGGCAGCCTGGTGCTGAGGTTGTTGTAACCCCCTTGCCCATCTACTCTCCGTGTTCCAATTGTCAAACTGTCCTTGCGCGCTATGGGTATCCGGAAAGCCAGGAGACAGATGCGTATCTTGCATTAGACCGATAAAAATGTCTTGTTCGTAACACACAAAATCAAATCTATCTCCTAGGATCGTTCTGGTGAATTTAAATTTAGTTAAAACACTTCATTTTTTTGGTTTCTGGGCTTTATTAGAGCTTTAGCAAACTTTTCTCAGGGTTATTATTTGCTTTACCCATACAAGATTTTAATTGCTTACCGTAGAGGGGATTCACCTACAGCTCCTCAGCACCTTAAAAATCACTTTATTAAGACAGTTAGCGCTGCTAACAGTTTAATTTTCCTGAAAAACTACGTCTTTGCTATCTAAATCATGTCTTCTGCCACTGCATTTCTGAAGAATCATGTCTTTCATGGCGTCAAATTTCAGTTTAAGCCGCTACACCCCATCCGGGTTTGGATTGATGGGTTAAGTGTTAAGAGTCCTACGCTGGCTCGCCGCATTGCTCGCTTTGTACCGGCCCAATGCCCGTTTGAGCGGGATGTTATCCTATTTGGCCGCACCGTTGCCCATATTCCACCTATGTGCAAGCTCAATCCCCTTTATGACGAAGTGGTCGCGCTACGCTTTCGGGCCTTGTGCTTTTTAGCCGACGAGTGCGGTGAGGATATTTCGGCCTTTATTTAAGCTCCCTGGCAGCTACGTTGCGGTTTTGCTGCTACTGGTTTAAACCGCCCGGCCTACTTCCTTGAGTAGGGTTATGGGGCCTATTTGCTTCAGCTGGTTCATTTGTGTTTGATTTTTGACGAGTAGGGAACCCGCAAACCCCAGGGAATTGACTGAGATGCCAAGGTAGTCGTCCCGGCGTCGAGGCACCGCCATCAGCCAGCGGCTGGTACCTAACAGGTTGTAGGGCTGGTGTTGGGATCCCTGCCACTGACCGCTGGGGTCACCAATGCTTAAGCTGTCCAGCAAACGGCGATAGTGGGTAAGCCACTGCTGGGCTCCCGCCTCGGGGGTAAGTTGAATGAGGCGGTGGGCATAGGGTAGCTGGGGAGAGGAGCCGATACCATCGCTAAATGTAGCGGTGCGGATAGCGGCCTCCATGGGCAGCTCCATGGATTGCTGGGGAACAATCTGCAGGTGCTTGTGGGGCTGACTGGCACCAGCAGCCTGTCCGCCGTTATAAAAAAATAATCCTGGGACTTCCTTTAAACAGCGGCACAGCGCCTCGAAGTCAGCTAGGGTAAGCCAGTCCGTCTGAGGGGCAAATCCTCGGGTCACGATCAAAAAATGGTGGTCAACGACGTTGAACTTGTTTAATAAGCAGACATGGGTATCGGTGATGTCTGTTACATAAAGGTTTTGATCGTAGGGTAGGAACGGATTGGTCTTTTTGTGGGTTTGAACCTTACGGGCCTGGGTTTTGAAATTGAGGTTGCTCAAGATACGCACAATAAAGTCCACACCGCCGTCGGCGATAATTTCGTGGTGGGTGTCGATCGGTTTGAGGGCTCCGGTGGCAAGACCGTGCTGGGTCTGGTTTTGTAGCTTGGCCCAGAGTGTGTGGAACTGCCAGGGTTTGCGGGGAGCCGTGCGATCGCACATATATTTATCCTGATAAACCGCTACTGCTATGCAGTTTTAGCATAGCTTTGGTAAAAAATAGGTCAGTCGCCTTGGGCGTCATTTATCTGCTCTACAATTAAGAAATTACCACCGTCCTGACTGCATATTTCTGAGCACCTATGAACATGGGTCTAAACCCCTTCGAAATCCTTAAATTTCGCACCCATGTACTGGTTACATTTATCGTTAGCAACCTGCTGGTCGGCACCGTTTATGCTGTACTCGAGTACCAGCAGCTGCTGCCCTGGCCCCTAAACGACAAACTGTGGATACCCGTGCAGTTTATGCTCATTTTTGGTTTGGTGTGCGCTGTATTATTTGCCACGGGCCGTCGTGCTGGTTTGCAGTTAGCTCGGTTGTTTGGACCACCGCCGCGATTTCCATGGGCCTACGGCTTTTTGTTGATTAGCAGCGTGCTGATTTTCTCTTTTAGCAGCTTTTTACTACTGTTTTATCCGGTCTCACTGGTGGCTCCCGATTTTGTTGAAGCCCGTTTGACGGAGCAGCTTTTAAGTGTAGAAACCGTATCTCCCGATCTATATCGCTATTTGATGCTGTTTGTTGTGATCGTTTTTGCCCCCATTGCCGAGGAGTTCGTGTTTCGGGGGATACTGCTACAGCGCTGGGCCGTACGGTGGAATTTGCCCGCAGGAATTGTTCTGTCGTCGGTGCTGTTTGGTCTGTTGCATATCAACAACCCCATAGGCCTAACGATGTTTGGTGTGGTGATGGCACTGTTGTACATTCGTACCCGCAGTCTGTGGGTGCCGATTATTGCCCATGCCCTTAACAACATTGTTGCTGTGGCTCCAGAACTGCTGTCGTCTAGTCCCCAGACATTTGATATTGGAGATTTTCAACAATCTTGGTGGGTGGGCCTGATCGGCCTATGTCTGGCCGCCCCCACCCTGGGACATTTTATCTACAAAAATTGGCCCCAGCGGCACACACGACCACCCTATTTCTGGGAGTAGACGTCCGTCCACCCCTACCCAAGAAAAAAAGTACTCGCCTCTCCCTTTCCCCTTCTCCCTTTCCCCTCTTCCCAATCTGAGAAAAATCACCCCCCTATTTGCCATCCCTCCGCCTAAACCTTTCCTGGGCCGATCTAAACGCAGCTTCCATAGCCGATTGAATGCGCTCAGGATCGGGCTTTTTACCCCCCATCAGATCGCCAAAATAGACACAGGCCCCTTCGCCCAACGCCCAGGTGTAGGCCGCGGCCCAGGAAGCGGCCATAACGCTACCGAGACCAGGGACAAGCTTGATCAACTCTCTCCCCACCGCCTGGGCTAAAAAGCCACCGGCAATGGTGCTCACCACACCGCCTGCTTGGGAAAAACTCAGACGCTGACCGTAGAGCTGTCCTAGGGCCACCACCATGGACACCTGGAGAGCTGTGATGGCAGGCATGGTGGCAAAGGGCAGGGGCACGGCGGCCAAGGTAGCGGCAATCACGGCAAAGGCCGAAATGTAGCGACGGGCCACATCGCGATAGATTGCTCCCAGCTGGCTGGTGGCGTCATCGGCCTGGTCCAGCAGCTGATGGATAGCGTTGGATTCTGCCTCGGGCAGCTGCTCGGAGAGTACGGTTAGCAGAGCCTCTAAACCGTAAAACACCGGTGTATAGCCGTCCTCTTCGAGGGTAAAGTCGATCATGACGGCACTGTCGTAAAGGCCGTCAAAATTACGTTTTAGTTCACCAAAGGCCCGTTGAACATCGGTTTGACTCGGGGGATAGGGAGAATGCTCGGCTCCGGCGGGGTATAGCTCATGGAGACAGGTAACAGCGATGACCAGCGGAATTGTGGGGTGTTGCGATCGCACCCGCTGCAAAATTTGATGCAGGCTGTCTACTGCAAAGTCATTGACTTTGATCGTGACTATTAATATGCGCGCACCGCGTGCCTGCTGGTTTAGGTCGTCCTGGAGTTCTTGAATGATGGCTTCCACATCGCGGTCCACATCGCCGAGACCGACCGTATCGGTAAATAGCAGCAGGGGCAGATCCGCCGAGGGATAGGCATAGCGCTCGGTATGCTGGGTGTGGGGCCGAAATCCCTGACCGATAATATCGGCGGATACTCCAGTCAAACCGCGCACCACCGAACTTTTACCCGACTGGGGTTTGCCGATGAGCCAGGCTTCGGTAGTGGGGAGTTCTGCCCTGATTTTTTCTAAAATGCTGGCAATTTGTTCTTCATCCACCAGGAACCATCCGAGCAGCCGCTGGGCTGGGGGCAGATCGGCGGCGATTGTGGGCCACGACGATGGTAGCAAGCGGCGCATTTTTGACAGTAGGGACTTTTTGTTTTTGGGAGCGGATGCTGCCATAGCATCTCCTCACGGGCGGCTATGCCATTGTATCGGACGCATTTTGGCTCCCTGGGGCGGTCTTTTCCGCCGCTCAGGTGCTGATTTCACCACCCTAATATTAGAATCCCAGGTCACATCAGCCTTAGCTATGTTTGTCAATACTACTAATTTTAAGATATTTCAAATTATGAAACATAACTACACCAATCTTTGCTAGTATCGTCTTGATGGTGCCGTAAGAGCTTATACCTATGCCATATACCACTGAAGAAGGCGGACGCCTTAACAACTACGCTAGTGAGCCCAAAATGTACGAAGCTGAACCCCCAACGGAGGGAGAAAAGCGTAACTACGTTGTTCTAGGTGCCCTAGGTTCCGCCCTGGTGGTTGGCTTGATTGTCCTCACAACTGTTATTTCTTAGCTGCTCGAGGCGCGATTAAGCACCGTTTTTTTGAATTGATTACACCTTTAGGCTCACCACGGGTGGGTCTTTTTTATGGCCGTTGGCTGTTAAGGCAATACCTGATACCGGTATTAAATCTACGCTAATATCAGGTGTTCTTTCTATTCTTTCCAAGGCGAGCGGGACTGGCCATGGCGTCGATGTGGATCACGGGACCTACCCGCAGCGGCAAAACCCAGCAGCTGAGTGAATGGTTGTTGCAACAGTCGGCTGAACGTGCCTGGCTTGTCTTTGCTGCCAATGGTGACAATCGCATGGCGTTGGCTCAAAGGCTAGCGGCCACGATTCAAGATCGGGTGCCCTACACCACTACCACCCCGGCGGGCTTTATTCAAAGCGAGGTCGTCCTTTTTTGGCCGTTACTGGTAGAGTCGTTGGCCCTCAAGGCCCAGTTTCCCCTCAAGCTACGTCCGGAGAATGAACAGCTGCTGGCTTTGCAGCTATGGGAGCCGCTGCTGGCGGAGGCGCTGCGGATAGAGGGCTGGCAGGAGTCTCAAACGGTAAGGCGTATCCTGGACCTGCTGCAGCTGGCCGCTTCTGCCGGTGTTCCCGCCGAGGAGATTACCCAGCGGATGCGGCAGGGCATGGTGCTGTTGCCAGCTGAGACCTGGGATACGGTGGGTGAGGCTCTGCTGCAGTGGCGAACCTGGTGCCTGGAGCGAGGTCTGCTGACCTATGGTCTGATGACGGAGCTGTACTGGCGACATTTGCTACCCATGCCCCAGTATCAGGCTCGGCTGCTAGATCGGTTTGCGGGGACGGCTGCCGATGATGTGGATGAGTATAGTGCGATCGCAGTTTCCCTTTTTCAGGTTTTCAAAACCGCAAACCGCCCCCAGGTCTTTACCTACAATCCAAATGGCCAGGTGCGTCTGGGCGTCGGTGCCGATCCGGCTGCCACCCTGACCTTGGCAGCGGGCTGCCAGCAGCGGCAGCTGCCCCATCCTGATATCCATAGCCTGGGGTACGCCATGGCCGATGATGTGGTGCAGTGGGTACAGGACCCCCTAGCGGTGCCAGAGCTACCGGAGCTGGTGCAGCTGATTACCGCCACCACCCGGGGCAAAATGCTGCGGCAAACCGCTGAATTTATCGCCGATGCCATCCACCGTGGGGTGATTGCGCCCTCAGAAGTTGCCGTCATCGGTCCCGGTCTTGATGCCATTGCCCGCTACAGCCTGATCGAAATTTTAAGCAATCGAGGCATTACCGTGGCCTCCCTTAAAGACCAGCGACCCCTAATTAGTTCGCCCTTTGTGCGATCGCTGCTAGCCCTGTTAGCCCTGATTTATCCAGGGTTAGGACGCCTGGTCAGCCGCGATGCGGTGGCCGAGATGCTGGTAGTCCTGAGCCAAACCCCAGAGACAGAGGCCAGTTTGCCCTGGTTTGACCTTACCCGCATTGACCCAGTGCGAGCGGAGCTGATTGCCGATCACTGCTTTGTCCCCGACATTGACCACCCAAGGCTACTGCCGGTGGAAAACTTCCCCCGCTGGGACCGGCTGGGCCACCGGGCCACCGAAGCTTACAAGCTGATTTTAGATTGGATCGACAATCAAAAAAAGCAGCAGCAGCGGCGCTATCCAGTCAACCCGGTAATCATGCTGGACCGCGGTATTCAAGATTTTCTATGGCGCGGTAACTATTTACCCATCGATCAGCTTTCCGCCCTGCGCGAACTGATGGAGACGGCCCAGTACTTTTGGGAGGTGGAGCAGCGGCTCTCCCTCTATGGTGGTATGCCAGGGGAAGACCCCTGGAGCGATGTGGGCCGATTTATTCGATTGCTGCAGCGGGGCACCGTATCCGCCAACCCCTATCCCACCCGGTCCCTCGATGGAGAACGGCAGGGGGTGACCCTGGCCACCGTGTTTCAGTATCGCGCCCAGCGTCTGTCCCATCGCTGGCAGTTTTGGTTGGATGCCGGATCTCCCCGCTGGCTTACGGGGCGCGATGAGCTATTTGGAGCCGAGATTTTCCTCAGCGACTGGCCGGAGCGACCGGTGACCGCTGCGGACACGGAGACCATGCACGAAGCCCGGTTAGAGAGAATTTTGCGGGATCTGCTGGGGCGGACAGCGGAGAGACTTTATCTCTGCCACAGTGAGCTGGCCCTCAACGGCCAAGAGCAGGTGGGACCGCTGTTGAGTTTAGTCATGGCCGCAGATTCAGATACCGAACCGTCGGCAAAAATCTTACAGTAAGGGATGGGAACCGCTTACCAATAAAAAATCAATGAGTCAGACACCTGTCGAAGCCTCAGATAAAAAAGTAATCGTTGTTGGGGCAGGCTGGGCCGGGCTGGGGGCCACCTACCATCTGGCCAAGCAGGGCTATGGGGTCACATTGCTTGAAGCAGGGCCGCAGCCCGGTGGCTTAGTGGCAGGCTGGAAAACCCCCGGCGGCCGCTCTGTAGAAGCCGGTATCCACGGCTTTTGGTATCCCTACAACAATATTTTCTCCCTGGTGGATGAGCTGGGTATTCAGCCCTTTACCCCCTATACCCGCTCGTCCCAGTATTCACCGGCCGGGCTGGAGGTAGAGTCGCCCCTATTCCAGGCAATGCCCTATTTGCCTAGCCCCATGGGTACCTTTGTCTATACTCGGTTTAAGCGGCTGCCCCTGGCGGATCGGCTATCGGCGCTGCCGCTGCTATATGCGGTGATCGATTTTGACAATTCCGACGATGCCTGGCAGCGCTATGACGGCATGACCGCCCGCGAGCTGTTTAAGCAATACGGCGTTTCTGAACGGCTTTATAAAGAATCCTTTGAACCGATGCTGCTGGTGGGACTCTTTGCCCCTGGTGAGCAGTGTTCGGCGGCAGCGGCCATCGGCATGCTGTACTACTTTATTTTGGCCCACCAGCCTGACTTTGATGTGCGCTGGTGCCGAGGCACCGTGGGGGAGATGATCTTTCGGCCCTGGGTAGAGCGAATTGAGTCCCTGGGGGGCAAGGTGCTCGCCAATCAGCGGGTGAGCGATGTGCGGGTAGCCGACAATCGTGTCACCGGGATAATATGCTCCGGTGCCCAGGGCGAGTCCTGCTTTGAAGCAGACGCGGTGATTTTCTCAGTGGGTATTACCGGCATGAAAAAGATCGTGGCGGGGAGTGAGGCTTTACGTAGTCGCACTGAGTTTAGAGATTTACAAAACCTGGGTGGGATAGATGTGCTGGCAACGCGGCTGTGGTTTGACCGTAAGATTGAGGTGCCGCTGCCGTCCAATGCCTGCTTTGGTTTTCATCAGACAACAGGATGGACGTTTTTTGACCTGAATGCGCTTCAGGATGAATATAAGGATGAACCAGGTAGCGTAATCGAGGTGGACTATTACCACGCTAACCAGCTGTTGCCCCTAAGTGATGAGCAGGTTGTCCGTCTGACGCAGACGGATCTAGCGGGCTGTATCCCGGCATTTGGCGAAGCCCAGGTGGTGGATCAGGCGGTGGTGAGAATCTCCCAGGGCGTGAGCCACTTTGCACCGGGGAGCTATCGCTATCTACTGCCGGGGACAACCAGCCTGAGTAATGTATTTATGAGCGGTGATTGGATTGTTACCCGCCACGGTTCCTGGTCCCAGGAAAAGGCCTATGTGACCGGCTTAGAGGCCGCAAATCGGGTGATAGGTTTGGTGGGGGCTGGAACCGCCGCAGAGATTACTCCCATTGTGCCGGATGAACCCCATATTCAAGCGGCGCGGACGGTCAATAAAACCGTACGACAGGTGGTAAATCAGTTGATTCCTCAGATTTGGTCCTATTAGGTCCGATGGGCAGCTTTAACTCTGAGACTGACTTGGGGACAACAGCTTTGCTAAGACCACATAGATGACCATGGCAGAGATAATCCCATTGATGGGCACAATGCCCCAGGACAGCTGATTTGTAATGTAGGCAATGGCCGATGCGCCCACATAGGCAATGATGCCAGCCCAGTTAAAGGCCGGTTGGGGGGTATCTAAAGCGGGAAAAGCGCCCCGCCGATGGAACCAATAGTCGGCCATAATCACCCCGCCGATGGGAGGGATAAAGGTACCCAGCAAAATCAGATAGTTGACCAGCATTTCGTAAATGCCACCCCAGGCCAGTACCAGCGCCAGCGTAGCGCCACCCAGCACAAACAGGGTGCGCTTGTTGGTGCGAAACATGTTAGACCCGGCGATGGAAAAGGCGTAGATGGTATTGTCCTGGGTGGTCCACATGTTGAGAAAAAACAAAACCAAGCCCGCAATTAATAATCCCTGCTGGGCCATGACTTCAACAATGTCGGGATTGCCGTAGACCTTGGCACAAAACGCACCGCTAAAGATGAGAAAGCCGTTGCCGAGAAAAAAGGCAATCAGAGTGGCGATAAACCCAGTTTTGCCGGAGGGGGCAAAGCGGCTCCAGTTGGTGGATTGGGTGCCGCCGGAGATAAAGGTGCCGACAATAATGGTGATGGCCGCTGTATAGGGCAGCGGGTCGCCCAGTTCCACTGCCTGTAGGCCAGCAATGCCACCTACGTCGTTGTTGGCAATTAGCAAACTCCAGCCCATGAGAATGACCATGGCAGGAACGGCAATGCGGCTGAGCCAATCCATGGCCTTATAACCAAAATAGGCGGTTGAACAACAGGCATAGGTAAAAAATAGGATCAGAATGCCGTTCCAGGACTCCGGCACACCCGCCAGCGTATTTAACAGCTTGGCCATCAGGGCAGACCCCCAGGCATACCAGCCGATTTGGGTAAAGCCCAGGATAAAATCCACCCAGCGGGAGCCCAGGTTGCCAAAGCTAAACCGTGCCATCAGTACGGTGGTGAGGCCAGTGTCCGCCGCAATAAACCCAAGCAGAGCCGCATAGACGCCCAAAATCAGGTTGCCCACCAAAATCAGACCCATCAGATCGGGCCAAAACTGTACAGATGGACCGACGAGTCCGCCTGCAAATAGGGTGCCGGAATAGAGGGTAAACCCAATCAGGATAGGGGCCAGGGAAATAAGCGATTTGCGAGCCTGGGGAGGAACAGCACTGAGGGGGTAGTCTTCAGTGGCAGCGGCGGTATTGGCAATGGGCGAATTAGGTGTGGTGGATGTCATTTCTTCATGTCTGGTGGAGATGATGCGCTGTCAGGGTCAATGCACGTGGGGATATTGTCCCTCCCCTAGTATTTTTGGGCGGTAACATGTTTAACAGTTATTTCCCGTATTTATACGTAGGGGTGTGGAAATTGCCCTAATTTACACCTCAGCTGGGTAAAAAGGATGATTAAGAAAAATGTTGCCAGCCGCGGCTCCAGCCTTTACCGCCCACTTCTAGACCGGCCTGGTGGCTTTGGGCGCTCAGAATAAGCTGACGCGATCGCATCTGCTTTTGCCAAAGTTTGATAGATAGCTGCCCCTGGGTGGTATCTCGACATAAAAATTTTAGTCCTGCCGCTGTGGGTACCCGCACCCGGACCCCAGGGGACTCGGTATAGCCAACCAGCTCCACGGCGTAGTTCGGCTGTTCGGCCCATATCCGCCAACGGCCCCAGGGGGAAACCTGCCAGGAGATCGTGCCATTCCAGGGGACAAATTCATAAAACTGCCCCCGGTGGTGAATCCCCACCATGCCCACGGACTCTTCCCAACCCAGCACCTGGCGAATACCGCCGCCAGCGGTGAGGGTAAGATCGCCACTGTGCTCAAAGGCGTTGCACTGGAGCCAAAACCATCGCTGGGGAAAGGCGCCGCCCCAGTTTTTCTCGGCATAGGCCGGGGCCTGCTCAAAGTCAAACCGCTGTTTTTGAGCCGCATCGCTCCACTCAAACCAGCCCGTGGCCCAGCCGTGGGCCATGAGAATTTGCCAGCCAGGTTCAAAAATCTGAAACCGTGATAGCCACCCCGCCGTGGACTGGGGCTGATGGGGTGCTCCCCAACCATAGACGGGGGTCACGGTGTAATCCCAGCTGATCCGGCGAGCCGCTACCGGATCCCAAAATTGACCCCGGTGGCTGGTAGCGGTGACCCGGTAGCCCTCAGCCCAGGGGCCAATACGGCTATGGCCGTGGCCCAGCCTATGTTTCCAGGCCCAAAACCGGGATATATCTGGCAGACTGCGGCAGAAATATTGCTCGTTTGGCCCCAATATCTGCACCGCGCCGCCGCTAGCTGGGGTTTTAGTCCCGGCGGGGCTGATGGGCGGATCCTGTAGCGAATACATAAAGGCAACGCTGCCCTGGTGCGGCGGCAGCGTTAGCCGATAGTACCAGCCTTCAAAAAACGGCTGTTGTTTGCCATTCCAGTGGTAGCCGCTGTGGGGTGTTGGTTGCATCATTACAATGTGGCCAGGTTAGCGGATCTCCGCTGCCTCCGCCTCAATGGCTTTGTAAAGGGCCAAAAAGTTGCCCTCACCAAAGCCCTGAACGGCCCTGCGCCGCTCAATAAACTCAAAAAAAAAGTGGGTTCTGAAAAAATCGGCTGGGAAAAGATTTGTAGCAGCAGCGACTCTGGCTGTTTTGGCTGCCAGTCGAGCAAAATTTGCTGCTCTACGATCTGGTGCCATTCGCTGGCTTGAACAGGGTTGACCCGGCAGGCCCGCAGCCGCTCCTGTAGCTGGCGGTAGTAGGTCAGTGGCACCGATAGCAGCGGCACGCCGCGCTGCCGCAGCGCCGTAACGGTGGGTACAATCGGCTCGCTATGGAGGGCAATGTGCTGAATCCCAGCTCCATGGTTAGCATCAAGGAATGTCTGAATTTGGGAACGGGGGGAGGTGGGTTCGTTGATGTTGAAGTAAAGCTGACTACTGGGGGCAAACAGTACCTGACTGTTTAGACCTGATTGTTCCGTTTGAATGTTAAAACGCTGTTGTTTTTGCAGTTCAAAAAGACAGCCGTAAAATTCAACAGCAGGCTGCAGCTCCCCGGTGGGCACGTTGAGTACGATGTGATCGATGCCTTGAGGTGGGCTGGCCAGAGAACTAGCCAGAGAATCGGCCGGGGACCGTCGCTCGATCAGGGTATGGCTGAGCCCGCCCCAACCGGCAATATTAGCCCAGGCCGGGAGCCGGGCGGGACCGTCAAGCTCAGCGAGCTGGGAGAGAATGGCTGCCGTTGCTGCCTGGGGCTCTTTGTTTTGGAGGGCGCTGCCCCTGGGATGAGAGAGGCGGCCAAGGCGACGTTGGGCCGCGGCAAGATTCTCTACCTGGATTGCCACGTTGGCTACACCGGGGGCATGGGTGCGCAAATACTGGGCCACGGGGCTTGTTGCTGTGCGGGGAGATGACAGCGCAAACAGGGTATCTCGATAGCGCAATACTTCTAGATTGCGATCGCACAGCGTGGCCCGTTTAACAAACGTCCATCCCAGCTGTTCAATAAACCTGTTCCGCTGGCGGGCAGCATCTTCAACAAAAAAGTGAATATGGTCAATTTTCATAGATGGCAGCTGCTGGATTGAGCGGAATTTAGGAATCTATCTGAATAGGTCCCTTGGTGATAGGGTAATGTGATTTTTCGAACTGTGCGGGTCCCTAACGATGGGGATGGCGGTTCGTAATATTTAGTCTCAATCGTTATTAGTACGACGTATCCTGCAGGCGGGCTCCTAAATATCGGATTAAATAACAGGCTAATGGGAAAAAACTGGCTTACTGTTTCATTACCTATGCTGCTGATTTTTGTTTTATGACCTCCCCTGCGTCTTCTGTACCTAGCCCCTTCACCGAGCGAATCCAGGTGTTTTATGACGAGTCCTCCCGGCTGTGGGAGCAGGTGTGGGGAGAGCATATGCACCATGGCTACTACGGCCCAGATGGTCGCACGGATGGTCGCACGGACAGTCCCCAGGAGGCCCAGCGGATTTTAATTGAAAAAATCTTGGAGTGGGGTGATGTCCCCACCTCCGGACCCGTCCCCCAATCCATATTGGATGTGGGCTGTGGCATTGGGGGTAGCACCCTTTACCTGGCGGGTAAATACCGGGCGCAGGCCACCGGCATTACCCTGAGTCCGGTGCAGGCGGCTCGAGCCGCGGCTCGAGCCGCTACCGCTGGCCTGGGTGAGCATGTGCGGTTTCAGGTGGCGGATGCCCTGGCGATGCCCTTTGCCGATGACAGTTTTGACCTGGTGTGGTCCCTAGAAAGCGGCGAGCACATGCCCGATAAAGGGCAATTTTTGCAGGAGTGCTGTCGGGTGCTCAAACCGGGCGGCAGACTCATGGTGGCCACCTGGTGCCATCGTCCCGCCAATCCCCCCCTTACCCCCCAGGAAAAAAACCACCTTACCCAGCTGTATCAGCTGTACCATTTGCCCTATGTGATTTCCCTCTCGGAGTATGAGGTCCTTGCCCAGGCTTTGCCACTGCAGGATTTGCGCACCGCTGACTGGTCCCAGTCCGTCGCTCCCTTTTGGGACGATGTGGTGAAGTCAGCGCTCAATCCCCAGGTGCTTTGGGGGATTTTAACGGCGGGTTGGAAAACGGTGGAAGGGGCGATGGCGATTCCATTGATGATGGAGGGGTATCGCACGGGGCTGATCCGCTATGGGTTGTTGACAGGTGTTAAACAGACTGAGGGGCAGCGGTAGAGGCTATGGTGACAAGGGCAAAACATCGGCCACCTAAGACTCCTTTTTCCTGGGGCCACTGGCTGCAGTCCCTGTGGGCATTTTCCCGTCCCCATACCATTGTGGGTACTACGTTGAGTGTGGCGGCGTTGGGGATAATGGCCCTGGTGCTGCCAGGGCCAGAAAGGCTGTCAGAGAGCCTATCAGAGGGTCTGCCAGCGCTAATCTTGGCCATGGTAGCGGCGCTAATCCCCAGTCTCTGTGCCAATGTGTACATCGTCGGCCTCAACCAGCTGACTGACATCGCCATTGATCGGATCAACAAGCCCCAGCTGCCCCTGGCTTCCGGGGCGTTTTCTGTGGCTACCGGGCGTTGGATTGTGGCGGTGCTGGGGGGCTTAGCCGTAGTGCTAGCGGCGTTACAGGGACCTATTTTGTGGGGAACGGTGGCTCTGAGTATGGCCATCGGTACGGTATATTCCCTGCCGCCGCTGCGGTTAAAGCGGTTTCCCTTTTGGGCGGCGCTGTGCATTTTTGGGGTGCGTGGTGTGATTGTAAATCTGGGCTTTTTTGTCCACTTTCGTCGGGGTCTTAGGCCGGATGGCGCTGCCTGGCAGGCGATACCGCCTGAGGTATGGGCACTGACAGTGTTTGTGATACTGTTTGCGTTTGCGATCGCAATCTTTAAAGACATCCCTGACCTCGATGGCGATCGTCGGTTTCGGATCCGGACGCTGACGGTGCGTTTGGGGGCCAGGTATGTCTTTAGGCTATCCCTCGGGGTGCTCACCCTGTGCTACGGGCTACCGATCGGTCTCACCCTGCTGGGGGTGCTGCCGTCGGTGCAGCCCCTGTTTATGGTGGTCACCCATGGGGGGCTGCTGGGACTGCTGTGGTGGATGAGCGCTCAGGTTGAGCTGAGCGATAAAGGGCAGATTGCTGGGTTTTATCAGTTTATCTGGCGACTATTTTTCCTGGAGTATTTGCTATTTCCCCTGGCCTGTGTGATTGCCTAGTCGGGTTAGGAGCCGTTAAGAAACAAGTTCATGGTTGGCGCAGCAATGTGTACCCTGAACTCACCGTAACTTCCACCACACCTGAATCGTTGCCATGAACGACAGCCTTCTTTCGGGGGGTGTGGGGGCGTTGAGGCCCCCACGAATAGGAGGGGTTCGGGGAGGAAAGCCCTGAGCAACCCGTACCGCGATTAACCCATGCTTACCCATGGATCTTGACCCATGGATCTTGAGGAGTTGGCCATTTACAAAACCCGCTGCGTGGGGTCCCGCCGAGTTCCCCACACCCCCTGGGCAGGGCGTTCCGCCGCCCTACAACCCGACGGAAAACCATTCAGGCTATCCCCAATGGGGTATTCAGACGGTTGGCTGGGCGGTTTAGAATTTTGCGCGCTGCGACAAAATTCTAAAAGGATGCGTTATCCCATCCTCTTTTAGACAAAATTGCCATGGTTTTGCCATGAGCTTAATGTTAAACAAGTCATTAGCCAGTCAGCCAATTTTGGCTGGGGTATTTGCAGAACTTTATGGGATCTTTACCCGTCTCTATCTGGGGAGGAAGACCTCCTTGCGTATGGATAGCTGAAGGTTTTGGAGAACTGACTTATGAATACCGTTATGCTGGTGGCGACTATTGAAATTTGCAACTTTTTGGGTTGCAGCTGGTTGGAGAGTGCGATCGCATTCGTTCAAGAATGGGTGTCTAAAGTATCGGTTTAGCTGACTGGTGCCTTAGCATTTTTACGGGTGCTAAGGCGCTGGCGGCCATCTTATTTGCCCTTGTTTGGTTCAGGTTAGGGCCTGGCTGTTGCTCAGCTATGGGCCAATCATAAACGGCCTTGGCGATTTCAATCGTTTCCATAAATAAGCGATATAGGCCTGTCGTCTACGTTCAATCCCCTCGGTGGATGCCCCTGGGGGCATCAGTGGTTCGAGAAAACAATCTGGCACCTGGGAAACGGCGGTTTGCAATACTGTCCTAGATAGCATTGCCGCTAGTTTCTCATCCCAGCAGTCTAACGTCTGTACCCTGTCCCCAAAAATATGGCGATGCAGGGCATAGGTCGCCCGGCGGGGAGACTGTTCCACAATGGCGGACCAGTTGTATTGAAATGGGAGGGCCGCACCATGGTCAATTACCCAAAGTTTGTCCTGCGATCGCATCAGGTTTGAATTGCGAGCGGTGCGATCCACATTCATCACCAGTGCGTCGAGCCAAAGCACCTTGCAGGCAAACTCCCCATCAAGCGCCGCAATTTCATCCCCACAGATATTGCGTGCCCCATGCAAGTATTGAAATCCTAAATTGAGACCATAGCTAGCCGACAGCAGATCCTTAAATTCGTCTTCATGGACGTCACCTGCGATCGTTGGCTCCATGGCAATCAGCACTCGACTGGGCACCCATAGTCCTAAAGCTTCAGCTAGCCCAGCCACAATAATTTCTGCCACTAGGGCAGATGTGCCTTGGGCCGCACCCCGTAGCTTTGTAAAAAAATACCCAGCGTCTGTTTCAATCACAACCGGACGTGAACTGCCCCCCTGTTTAGCTGAGACTACACGATGGGCCAAATAAATGGGTAGATCTGTTTTAGTCGGTGCAATCATCACGATCCTAATGGCGAACTCCGGCTGTTCTCAGTCTGTCCCCAATCTGTCTTCAATGGCCCGTAAACCGTTCAGATCATGCCTGACTGGAGCTGAAAAAGACGGATACTCTCGATAACTAAAATTATCGCCCACACCAAGATACTCAGACCAGTTGCTGCCGCCGCAATATCTTTGATGATGCGAATCTGCTCATTTTTCCGAGGTTCCACAAAATCACACAAAACTTCAATGGCGCTGTTAAACAGCTCAGAGATTAACATCAGCCCCATGGCTAGCAATATTAAGCTGACATCTACCCACTGACGAAAAAAGAAAGAAATCCCTAAAACAGGTACCGACAAAATTACCTTATAAGCAACGCTAAAGTCGGTAACAACTGCAATATGTAGACCCGACAAAATCACAGTTAACTTTCTCAGGGGATGATAGCCAGGGGTGCGAAACTTCTTCGCCATAGCGTAGGTCCAACAGCAGCAACTATTATTGTCATAATGATGGCGCTAGCTAATAGTTTGTGCATCTGTAACATCTAAACTAGATGCCTCGCAGAGACACAGGACTTGGGTGAACATGGGCTAGCTGTCGTCTAGACCTTGCATTTTATGTCAAACCTAAATCTTGCCAAAAAAAACGCAAAGAAAAAAGCCTACGGTCTTACTCCAGACTATACGCGGCCGCTTTTAAAGCTTCCTTTAGATCAGCGACAGCGGCTGTTGGGACGACTCACCTTTCTCTATGGCGAAACCGCCGCCACACAGAATCTGCCCGAGCTAGAGCGGCTGCTCAAGGTCCATGCCGCCCACAAGATATCCGAGGCAACAGTTCAAAATGGCTACTTCAACCCCGCCGATAGATTTACCCAGCAGGATATAGCGCTAATTACCTATGGTGATATTTTGCTGAGCGAGTCAGCCTCTCCCCTCGCAACCCTGGCCGACTTTTTAGATGCTACCCCCGGCCTCAGGGGAGTTTTCAACACTTTGCACATTTTGCCGTTTTTTCCCTACAGTTCCGATCGCGGCTTTTCGATTACTGATTTCAAAACGGTTGATCCAAATCTGGGTTCCTGGCAAGACATCGAGCTGTTAAACGAACGCTATCGCCTGATGTTTGACGGGGTGTTCAATCACGCCTCTTCCCAGAGCATGCCCTTTCAAGAAATGCTCAACGGCAATCCCGATTATCAAAACTTTGCCACCACCTACCGCTCGCCCGATGAACTGACACCGGAGCAAAGAGCCATCATTGTGCGGCCTCGTACCTCCGATATTTTGACCCAATACCAGTCAATTGACGGACCGATTTGGGTTTGGACCACGTTTTCACCGGATCAGATCGATCTAAACTTTACAAATCCCAGGGTGCTCCTGGAAGTGATTGACACCCTGCTGCTCTATGTCCGGCGGGGAGCCGACATCATCCGTCTAGATGCGGTCACCTATCTGTGGGAAGAACCGGGAACACCCTGTGCCAACTTAGCCCAAACCCATGAAGTTATCAGGCTATTTCGAGACGTGCTAGATATTGCCGCCCCCCAGGTAGCCCTCACAACGGAAACCAACATTCCCCATGAAGAAAACGTTACCTATTTTGGCAACGGGTACGATGAAGCGCAGATGGTGTATAACTTTGCCCTACCTCCCCTGGTACTCTATACCTTTTATAAAGCAGAGGCGACAGAACTATCAAAATGGGTTCACACCCTAGAATATCCGTCCAACGCTATGACATTTTTTAACATCCTGGATACCCATGATGGGGTGGGCCTATTGGGGGTGAAAAACATCCTCTCAGAGCAGCAGATTAGTTTTATTATCCGCTGTGCTAGGGAGCACGGGGCGCTGATTTCCTATCGCACCGCCGAGGGAGGTGTTGAGGAACCCTATGAGATTAACTCCACCTGGTTTAGTGCCCTTAACCTAGATGGTGAAGATGACGATCTCGAGCTGCAGATTAAACGGACGGTGGCTTCCCGCAGTATCGCGCTGGTGCTCAGGGGCATTCCCGGCATCTATCTACACGGTCTCATTGGTACCCGTAACAATATTGAAACAGTTTTAAAAACAAAAGTGAAACGCGATATTAATCGCTCGGTTATTCACTATTCTGATCTAAAAAAAGAACTGAGAAATCCTGAGTTTAGGGTTGCTCAGATGATTTCTCAACTTGGTCGGCTGTTGGATGTGCGAGTGAGCAATAAGGCATTTCACCCCAACGGCGAGCAAAAAGTGTTCCAGCTCGATCCGGCGATCTTTGCGCTGCTGAGGATTTCGCCGGACTGTGAACAACATATCTTAACTTTAACCAATGTAACGTCTCGACGCTGTCAGGTTAGTCTGCCGTTGGATAGTTTGGGCGTTACCGGTATCTATCCACTAGCTGGGCCGCCGAGCAGTGGGAGCGGTCGACCCTTTTGTGCGATTCCCCAAGACAACTACTGGTACGACCTGCTGGGACGTCGAGGCTGGCAAATTGTAAATAATAAACTGACCGTTACCCTGGCCGCCTATGATGTGGCCTGGTTGATTCCGCTGATTGAACTGGAGCAGATGATTGAATAGGGAGCCCCGTTTTAGCAGACGCCAGCCGGATCGTTCGCAGGCGTCTGCTAAAACGGGGCAAACGGCTACCCAGCCAGCGATAGCATGGGGTCATCTGTATATCGGCTGGTGGGGAAAGATAGCTGAACGGCCAAACTATCTGGACAAAGGCCATAGGATTTTGCAACGGCTTGTTTAACCCGCGACGATAGCAAGCTACCGTTGCTGAGGGTTTCAAGGGTGCAGACAGTATCTTCTGGAAAAATGATTTGCCTGGGAGAAACCCCCCATTCATGTTGGGACCATCTTTGCAGGTAGTAGAGACAGCCTCGATAGGAAAGTGGCACGTATTGAAAGCGAATATGCTTTAGTACGGGCCATGTATGGTGGTGTTTTAGCAAAATGCAGCCCTGGGCCCTTAAAGTATTCTGGATAAACTCAGGTACGACTTGCCAGACAATCGGGCCGGGCTGATTAGACCATCTAGCTGGTTTGTTGTTTTGTATTGCCATGGTGGCCTCATTTAATACCCTACGTACATACCATAAAGGATGACTTTGAGGATGTTGTGAGGATCCTCATGCCAGCCTAAGTTCCATCTGAATGTTGCAGCGTTCATAGGGGGATGGCGGACCAATAATTTTTCGAAACCCTAACTTCTGGTAGAGATTAATGGCAGGCTCTAAAACCGTATTGCTTTCTAAAAAGATTGTCGTTGCGCCTAGCTCACGTGCCTTTTGGATGCTGACTTGCCCCAGCCGCCAGCCAATTCCCCTGCCCCTCGCGGCTTCTGCGACGGCCATCTTAGCAAGCTCATAGGTATCATTATTGACTTTGACTAGGGCGCAGGTACCCACGGCTTTACCATTCTGGAGCGCCATATAGATATGGCCGCCCGGTTGAAGAATCTTTTTGTTTGGATGATTGAGAGATTGACGATCGGCCTCTTCTACTGTGAAGTACGTCTCAATCCACTCGTAGTTTAAGTGTTTGAAGTCGTCATGGAACTCCGGTGAGTAGTCAATGATTTCAACAGACTGTTGCTCACGAGTTTTGTGTATCTCTTTGACCCGGGTAAAAAAGCTTTTGTTGGCAAGTAAATACTCAACTTCCCCAATGGCTTTCCATAGATCGTGCTGTGTTTCTAGTAACAGCGTCTCAACGGCTTGCATAACGTCAGCTGCCTGTTTGTCAAGGTTGGGGACAAGCTGTTTACCCGCTTCCGACAGCCTGATCATGGTAACCCTGGCATCTTTGCTGTCTTTTTCAGTGGTGACCAGTCCTTTTTTACCCATTTCTTTGACAATTTGGCTCACGGACGGATGGGAATGCCCGATCATCTGAGCTATTTGAGTGATCGATGCCTGCTCTTGCTGTGCGAGGACATAAAAGGTGGGGAACCACTTTGGGTCTAACGCAACCTCATAGAGATCATAGATTTTTGCCGCGTCTGCCATTAGGCTTTCGCTCAGTCGTCGCAGACGGCTACCTAGGGCTAGTTTCCCAGTTTTGGAATAAAAGTCCATAATCGTAAAGTCAATTACGTAAGTGATTACATATTACTGCCAATCTAACGTATCAACCAACTTACATATCAGTTTTGGGTACCCTGACCTTACCTATTTACAATCTTCTCAAGGGTCCATTGGTGCCATCAGCTGACACTAATGGTTATGTTATCCGTACATCTACCAACCTATGGCAACTGATCGGCAGTGGTACACCAGCTATTGGATACGCGTCGCCTGTGTGGCAGTTTGTTTTTTTATGGCTGCCCGCCTATCCACCACCGCTTTAAATATTGAGGCCGCCGCTTCACCCCTGTGGCCCCCGGCTGGTATTGCCCTGGCCGCACTGTTAATTTATGGCCAAAAGCTGTGGATCGGTGTGGCGTTTGGTGCCTTTTGGGCTTCTCTGGCGGATCGGGTGCCCTGGTCCTTGTCGCTGGTGCTTTGCTTTGGGAGTGCTCTACAGGCCCTGGTCGGGAGCCACATTCTGCGACGTCGTTGGGAGCGCAGCTTGCATTTATACGATTGGCAGCTGGACGATCTGCTGACGTTTTTAGGTCTAGGGGTGCTGCTGACGCCGGTTATTAACGCTGTTTACAGTACGTTGGCGGGCTACGGGTTTGGGATGTTGACGTCTGAAAAGCTGGTATCCAATGTCATTTTGATCTGGCTGGGGGATGGCATGGGCATTTTGGTGCTGACGCCGTTTTTACTGGCGATCGCAGCGGGGTGGCGGCGACAGCAGACCCTGCGTATCGGTTCACGATGGGAGCTGGGCCTCTGTTTGGGCATGCTGGTGTTGATTAGTACGGTGGTGTTTGGAGCCCAGACGGGGAGTGCGATCGCAAAATACCCCCTGGAGTATCTGCCCTTTCCCTTTGTGGTCTGGTCAGCCCTACGGCTGGGGCTACGGGGCACGACCCTGGCCAGTTTTCTGGTGTCAGCGATTGCGGTAACCGGGGCAGTGCACCGAGGCGGTCCCTTTATTACCAAGGCTGAGGGGAACCTGCAGGAGGCCATTTTACTATTGCAAGCGTACACGGCCGTCATTGGGGTGACGGCTTTAGTACTGTCGGTGGTGGTCACAGAGCGTCAGCAGAGCGAGGCCAAGCTGGCCCGCAGCGAAGCCAGTCTGATCAACGCCCAGCGGATTGCCCAGCTAGGAAACTGGGACTGGAGCCTCGGTTTAAATGGGAAAATCCTCGAC
Source organism: Cyanobacteria bacterium P01_H01_bin.26 (assembly GCA_038748225.1). GTDB lineage: Bacteria > Cyanobacteriota > Cyanobacteriia > Phormidesmidales > Phormidesmidaceae > Leptothoe. The sequence goes on from JBCDJC010000010.1 coordinate 32,779, forward strand.
AAAACCGTCGCCCCCATCACCCCCTACCCCGACGACAGTACATTACTTCTAGACAGCAGTTCCCTCGCCTGGTCTAACGAGCTGTACACGCTGCTAGGCTATCCCATCGGTTCAGTTCCCCCCAGTCAGTCCTTGTTTTTGGACCGGGTGCATCCAGACGATCAGCGTCGGGTGGGGCTTGCCTGGAGCGTGGCCCGCACCCATCAAAAGCCCTACCGGTTGGACTACCGGCTGACGCTACCCGATGGCACGGAGCGCACTGTCAATGAACATGTCCATATTGAGCCTGACCGCATTACCGGTACGGTGCAGGATATTACCGAACGCAAACGGGCGGAGGCCGCCCTGCGAGAAACAGAAGCGGTGCGAGCCACCATGTATCGCTATTTGAGTCAGGATCTGGCCGAACAGCTATTGGATAGCAAAAATACTACCCTGGGTGGAGCCCAACAGTTTGTTTCGATTCTGTTTGCGGATATTCGTAGCTATACGACCCTGGCGGAGCAGCTGGCCCCGGAGGAGGTGGTGATATTGCTCAATCGCTATTTTGAAACCATGGTGGATGTTGTTTTTCACCATCGAGGCACCCTAGATAAATTTATTGGCGATGCGATTATGGCGGTGTTTGGTTCCCCCATTCCCCAGGCCGACCATGCTCAGCGCGCCGTGGAAACCGCCCTGGGTATGCAGCAGCAGCTGGCCCACTTCAACCAACAGCAGCAGCACCAGGGATTGCCTACCCTGCAAATTGGCATTGGCATCAATTCAGACGATGTGATTACTGGAAATATCGGCTCTAGCAAACGCATGGAGTTTACGGCCATTGGCGATGGGGTCAATCTCACCTCCCGGATTGAGAGCACCACCAAGCTCTATGGCTGTGCCATCATTATTAGCGAGAACACCTATGGTCTCTGTCGGGATACGATCTGGGTCCGAGAGCTCGACTATGTGTGTGTCAAGGGTAAACGGCAGCCGGTCCATCTGTATGAGGTGTTGGGGCTGCGATCGCAGCCCCTAAGCCCTGCCCAACAAAAAAAGATTACCCTCTACGACAAAGGTCGAGCCTACTATCGACAGCGTCGGTTTGACCTTGCCATCGAAACCTTTAGCACCCTTTTACGGGAGACCCCGACGGATCAGGCCACCCGTATTTATCTAGAGCGCTGTCAACAGCTACAGCAGCAGCCCCCCGCCAGTGACTGGGATGGCTCCTGGCAGCTGTAGGAGACGTGGGACACTCGCGCGGCTGAGCGTCATATCATCAGTCGGTTGTTCCTAGATGAAAGGCAACGGGCAATACAATGGTAAACGTAGTACCCTGGGCATCGGACTGACATTTAAGCTGGCCCTGGTGTTGCTCCACCACAATCTGATAGCTAATGGATAGCCCTAGCCCCGTGCCCTTACCTACGGGCTTGGTTGTAAAGAATGGATCAAACAGCTTAGGGAGAATCTCACTAGGGATACCGGGTCCATTATTTGTAATTCGAATGACTACTGTCTGGGCTTCTAACGTGGTGGTAATTGAAATGGTGGGAGCCGGTCCGTTGTTCCCGAGTCCACCGGACCTGAGCGCATCGGTTTGGGCATAGGTGGTTTCAAGGGCGTCAATGGCGTTGACCAGGATGTTCATAAAAACCTGGTTTAATTTACCGGGTAAACAGGCTACCTTCGGTAGGTTGCCATAGTTCTTGAGTAAGCTAATACCCTCGTGATCGGCATTGGGTTTCAGCCGATGGGTCAAAATTCGGAGGGTACTTTCCAAGTTCTCATGGAGATCGACTTTTTTATAATCTGACTCGTCTAGACGAGAAAAAGTACGCAGCGCTCGCACGATTTCGTAAATCCGTTCGGCACCCACAGAGATAGAGTTGAGTAGTTTTTTGTAATCCTCCCGGAGAAAATCAAGCTCAATTTCTTCGATCAGACGTTGGATATTATGGCTGGGTTCGGGGTATTCGCTCTGGTATGCCTGAATTAAGCGAAAAAGATCGCTGGTGTACTCTTCGGCAGGCTGCAGGTTGCTATAGATAAAGCTGATGGGATTGTTGATCTCATGGGCAATACCGGCCACTAAGATACCCAGGGCCGACATTTTTTCTGCCTCCACTAGCTGGGCCTGGGTTGCCTGTAGTTTTTGTAGAGTTTCCTCTAGGGTTTGACTATGCTGCTCTAATTTGTTTCGAGAGACCTGTAGGTCTTCAATCACCCGTTTGAGTAAGGATTCTGTGCGGCCATAGTTGGTTTCCAGCATGCTCCGATCAGCTTCGGATCGTCTGAGCTTTTTTTCCAGCCACCGCAGCTGTCGTCTCAGCATTTCAACCTTTCTACTGTCGGGGCTGGGTGGGGTAGATTGATCGTTTTTAATAGTCACACCGGTAGTTACCTAACTGTCGCCTAATAGCAGGCTAATAAATGTCTCGTGGTGGAGACTGGCTGATGTCTTGGGAGCTTGGGGGGCAATTTCGCCGTAGGAGTAAAAGCCAGCGATGGGTAGATTGGCTGGCAGCAGCTGTTGGCTGATGGCGTACTCTTCCTCCGTACGGGTACCGAGGAGATAGCGGCGAGTACAGCAGCTAAATATCAGGGCGGCAGCGGGACGCTCACCGGGATAGCGCTCCAGGGCTGTACGGGTGGCGGTCTCACAGGCGATCAGAATATCTGTTTGGGTGGCGTGGGCGATTTGGACATCGACATGGGGTGGAATATCGACCAAAAATTGGATACTGCCGGTATCGCGATCGCAGCCAATGGGGGCTCGCAGATAAAAGGTGTCGCTGTCTGGAGCAAAAATGGCTAGGGGATATTCCGGCGATGGGGTCAATCCGTCTAAATAGTAGTCGTATAGGTCGAGGGCAGGTTTGCCATTGATGGCCATAACCGCATTGTTCCCAGCGGCTGTAATTTTGCCCTGTCTCGCGATGGGGGTCCAGCCGTGGGCCATGCCGTAGGAAAACTGCAGTGGCCCAAAAAACAGCAACACCGGCAGGCTATCGGTCATTACCCGGTCCTGAAAAAACTGGTAGGTTTGTTGGAACTTGGCCTGGTCGCCGGTTAAGCCGCCAAAAATGGGAAAACCGTCGCCCAGGGTTTGACACAGACTCTCCACAATGGAGAGACCGTTGATTCCTAAGCTTTCGGCGATCACTAAACACAGTGTTGGTACGGTCTGTTCCCGACTCGCCTGGGCGACGGCTTGTCGGGCGGCGGCAAGCGGATCGTGGGAGGTGTCTGGGCCGTAGCCTGCTTGAATGGTGATCGTATCGGATATAAACAGCATTAAAACGACAGAATCCTGCCGAAACCCTGTTTGGGACGAGACTTCTCCATCGGTGGTGCCACCAATCAGCTGCAGTCCTGGAAAGACGGCTTGGATCTGATTTAACATCAGGCCGTAGTCAAAATCGATGGCGCTGAGTAAAATCCCCGCCTGGGGGATAACCCCTGCCAAAGCAGTTTGGCACTGGTGGAGGACGGCTGCGATCGCATAGCCCGTATCCGCCTCATCACTTTGCCCCACTACCACTTTGAACATCCAGCTGTCCCCAAAACTGCATCCGCCAAACCCGCATCCTGTAGCTAAGGAATCAAAAAGCTGTTAGGTCTGTTCCTTAATCAATCCGTACAGGTAGAGTGCCCAGATTTATCAGTTGTTCCCCGCGCTCTAGGGGAGGAGTTCAGCCGGTTTTAGCTACCTGAATTTGAGCATCTCCCGAACGGTTGTGGGATACTAAAGAGCTTGCTGAATTTCAGGTGTTCACCATGAAAAAGTTCCATCGCCGTCTATTCCTGCTATCCGCTGTTTTTAGTCTGGGGATAGCATCGCTAACTGCCTGTGGTAATTCTGCTGAGACAACCGATGCGGTAGATCCGGCGTCGACCGTAGCCCTAACAGTGGGGGCCATCCCTGACCAGGATCCGGAACAATTGCAGCGTCTCTATGGCCTGTTGTCTGACTACCTCAGTGCAGAGCTGGCGGTGCCCGTCAACTATGTGCCCGTGACCGACTATGCCGCTGCTGTGACTGCCTTTAAGGTGGGAGATCTAGATCTAGTCTGGTTTGGTGGGTTGACCGGTGTCCAGGCTCGACTCCAGGTGGAAGACGCCCAGGCCATTGCCCAGCGCGATATCGACGAACAGTTTCACACCGTTTTTATTGCCAACGGTGAAAGCGGCTTAACCCAGCTGACGGATATTGACGATCTCACCCAGCTCAAGGAGCGTAGCTTTACCTTTGGCAGCGAGTCTTCCACGTCGGGGCGTCTGATGCCGCAGCATTTTCTTCAACAGGCGGGCATGGCTCTAGATGATTTTAAGGGTGAGGTGGGTTTTTCGGGCAACCACGATACCACCATTAAACTGGTGGAGGCTGGCACCTATGAAGCAGGCGCGCTCAATGAGCAGGTGTGGGAAAAACGCCTGGCTGAAGGAGCCGTTGACCAAGACAGAGTCCAGGTAATCTGGCGGACTCCGGCCTACTATGACTATCATTGGGTGGTAAATCCTGCGATTGAAGAACGCTATGGTGAGGGATTTGTCACCCAATTGCAGCAGGCTCTGCTAAATTTAGATGCCTCGGTGCCAGAGCATCAGGAAATCTTAGATCTGTTTGGGGCCGAGACATTTATTCCCACCGAAAACGGCAACTATGCTGAGATAGAAGCCGTAGGCCGAGAAATTGGCAAGATCCAGTAGGGAACCATGGCCGCTGTTTTTGAGCTAGATCGGGTAACCCATCGGTTTAATCAAACCGAGTCTCTGCGGAAAATTTCCCTGACCGTTCAACCCGGAGAGAAAGTTGCCCTGATTGGTCCTAGCGGCGCTGGGAAAAGCACGTTGCTAAATCTTCTCAATGGCACCTATAGCCCCAACGAGGGTACTTTGCGGGTGTTTGATCGGTGCCTTCATCAGCTGTCGGGTCGGCAGCGACGTCAGCTACAGCGGCAGCTGGGTACGGTCTATCAGTACCACGGTCTCATTACCAATCTGTCGGTGCTCCACAATGTCAATGCCGGGCACCTGGGTCGTTGGCCCCTATGGAAAGCGGCCTGGTCGCTAGTATGGCCGCTGGAGGTAGAGCGTACGACCGCTGCCCTGGCGGCGGTGGGCATTGCTGAAAAGCTCCATACTCGGGCCGCTCGGCTCTCGGGGGGACAGCAGCAGCGCGCCGCCCTAGCCCGAGTACTGGTGCAAGATCCGGCGGTGATTTTAGCAGATGAGCCCACCGCGAGCCTGGATCCCGAGCGCTCGCGGGAGATTATGGCCCTACTGGTGGGGCTGTGCGATCGCGATGCCACCAAGACGCTGGTGATGAGCCTGCACGATGTGGCAGTGGCCAGGCGATATTGCGATCGCATCATCGGACTCCGCCACGGTCAGCTTGCCTTTGATCTATCGGCTGCCCAGGTGACCGATGCCCACCTGCAGACGCTGTACCAGCTATGACAGCACCACGCTTCCGCCTCAGCCGCAAACCCTGGGCGATTCTATCAATCGCTGCCATTTTAATCGGAGCGTTTAGCCTAGCCCACACCGGACCCGTGCTAAACCTCGGGGGACTGCCCCAGGCACTGCAGTTCCTACGGGCAAGCCTGCAGCCCGACCTGTCCTTCGACTTTCTCCAAATTATTGCTCGGGCTACGGGGGTCACCTTTGCCTATGCTGTTTGCGGCACGCTGCTGAGCATAGCCATCGGATTTTTGGGCGGCGTTTTATCATCGGAAATATGGTGGCATGCCGTTTGGCCAAATCGGGCTGGTCGGTCGGTGGTTCGGGGTCTCCTGGCGATTCCCCGTGCTATCCACGAGCTGATTTGGGGGCTGGTTCTAGTAAATCTGTTGGGGCTAGATCCCCTAGTGGCCATCTTGGCCATTACCATTCCCTTTAGCGCCATCGTTGCCAAGGTCTTTTCCGAGATTTTAGATGAAACCCCTCGAGCACCGCTGCAGCTACTGCTGAGTGCCGGTGTTGCGCCACCATCCGCTGTTCTATACGGGCTGTTACCCCAGGCGCTGCCCAATCTGTTGTCCTATAGCTTCTACCGATTTGAATGTGCCCTTCGCTCATCAGCGGTACTCGGCATTATTGGCGCGGGCGGGCTGGGCTACGAGATTTTTTTGAGTCTGCAGTCCCTCCGCTACGAGCAGCTTTGGACAGCGTTTTACGCCCTGATTGTACTAAATGGGGGTGTCGATGCATGGAGTGCAGCCGTACGTCAGCGGCTGGGCTTTGTTAGCCGACTGGCGATCGGTCTACCCCAGCAAAAAGAACCTAAAGATTTAGGCAGCCGCCAGTCAAACTGGTGGGTTTGGAGCAGCATTGGATTAATTGGCCTCCTCTGTTTTTGGTTTGTTGGGGCCGACTGGTCTTTGCTGTGGTCCGGGCGGACATTTAGGCTGCTATCGGAGTTGGCAGCCTCGTCCATACCCCAGGCACCCACCTTAGCCCAGGGCATAACTTTATTGCAGGTGTCATGGCAGACAGTGGTCATGTCTGTGTTAGCCAGTACCTTAGCGAGTATGGGGGGATTAATTCTGTCCTTTCCAGCAGCCCGCGGCTTTTTGTTACCAAGGGGACTGCTGGGGACCATGGCATACGAAACACCATGGACCGTTGCCGTTGGTAGGTTCAGCTATATTGGAACCCGGTTATTTTTATTAGTCAGTCGAGCCGTTCCTGCACCGATATGGGCATTGGTGTTCCTATTTGTTTTGTTTCCGGGGATATGGCCCGGCGCATTGGCCCTAGCATTGCACAACCTGGGGATCCTAGGGCGACTCATGGCCGAGGTCAACGAAAACATTGAGCAGCGCTCCATCCGCGCGTTGAGGGTACAGGGAGCATCAGCCTTGCAAACGCTGCTTTACGGTTTGCTGCCGGTCACCCTGTCCCAGTTTTTAGCCTATAGCCTGTACCGTTGGGAAGTTTGCCTGCGAGCAACCGTGATCGTGGGATTAGTGGGGGCTGGCGGACTGGGTCGTCTGATGATGGAGCAAATCAGCAGTTTTGACTACAGCGGCCTGACCCTTACTCTAACAATATTTGTGCTCTTGACCATCATGGTCGACGGCATCAGCGCTGCCCTGCGGCAGAAATTACGCTAGGCCCTATCTCAATCAATGTCCCTGGCAATGTGTCCCTGGCAATGTAGCCCTTGGCAAATCGGGGTCGGCATGGGCGTTGTGTCCAATCTGTGATATCATCCTGCCAATCATTTTTGACCGGACGCCGGACCCATGGTGGGTCATAAATGAATGGGTGACTATCTTTTGGGTTTATTTACGGTAAGAGCAAGATAATGTTTGCCCTGCGGATTGTCCTAGTAGCGTTGATAGCATTTGGCCTGATCTGGCTGATCGGAGGTCGTCTGTTAAAAGAATCCCTGACCCATGGGGGGCTGTGTCCTGTGTGTAACGGCGAGGGTGGTCCCTGTGAAAATTGCAATGGTCTTGGCGTCATTGTCCCTGATTCCCATAAAAATCAGTCACTGACATTCCAGTCTAAAGATAGTTCTAGGAATCCTAGAAAAGATAGCTAATCCGACTCCGCTGTCTGTAATCGCACCAGTCATCCGTAGGCAGGCGAGACTGGTGATGTATGAGATAGTCATCCTGTGTAAGATTTTTTCTGATCCACTGATTCATCTGTCAGTTGTCAGTATCTAGTAAATTCTCTGTGGAGACACCTGTAAAGGTCGTCTCCTAGTTCTTGCGGGGCTGGTAGTGTTTTTTAATACCGGTGGTAGTACTCCACAGCATCCTCTTTAATAAAGAGGCCATGTATGATTTGAGCTGTCATGGAAAAATTATGAGAATAGCTCAAACAACCGTCTGGAAGGTATTAGCTGACAGAGAATAATTCTCTCGCAAGATTTTTGTATGATTAGAAACAGGTATAACGCCATCCATACTGAGAAAATATGGCTGCGAGAATGCGGTTTATACTGAGAAATTGCGATCAGGAGAAAACGTTGGCCTAAAAGAATCTTTCTGATATTTCTGTGCCAGATTGTTAATCGCCACTTGAAAACGGTATATATTGATCACTAACATTCGCCGAATGCCTATTGTTTAGGCCGCTTTGAGTAAATTTGAGGAATTCAGTTTAGTATCCTCAGGTATCGAACAAAGGTCAGTGATGACACTTTTTGGGTTGGCACATAGCCATTAATCTGTTCGATCTGCTTTATCTGAACTTGATAGAACGTTTACTCAACGTAAAGAAGAATATGCAATACTAGACACGTGTTTCGCCTGTAGCGCTGTTCATCTACATTACACACTTTTGTTGATGTCTGCCGTCTTTCTGTTTTGGGACCTTGCTAACATTACAGCTACGATGCTCCCAGAATGTGTTGAGTTAGAAAGTTTGCCAGTACAACATCGATAAGAGTTTTTAACGGTTTTAATCCCACTGCTTGTTTTGAACTACTTGGATGTAATGCCCAAGATTGTAGCTGTCTATTTTTCTGACGACTCTATATTTGTTGCGTCTATAGCCTTGGAGAGATGTATATGCCCGCCCCGGCATATATCTTCTTTGCAGATATAGAGAGAGTTTGTTTGCTCGTATTGTTCTTGGTGGGGCACATTATTACCCAATAATACCAGTGTCTTTTTAGATTGGTGGGTGCTAGCTGTCGACAAAGCTATCGTGGCTTGTCCTGATGGCATGATTTTCTGCGCAAATTTATAGGTGTCCCTGCTGGGCTGGGCTGTTAGTACATGTCCAAGCGTGATGCGATCGCACCACTATTCAGCAACAGACTATCTCACCGATTAAAACGGTTGATTTCCAAGGTTTCAGCGCAACACAATCTCGGCTTTCTGTTTTTTGGCTTTCCAATGATGTCATACCCAGAACTTAAGGAGGCCAACTCCTTGAAAATCTGTGTTTCGTCATTTTTGTAACCGATCACTGCCTCAGCTTAATTCTGTTTTACTCGTCTTTTGGGGAGACTTTTTCATGGATATGATGAACATGCACGGTGCCAATGGTCACGACAATATGCAGCACGGCCATATGGACGACCCTGCCAAACAGGCGGAGCACGCTATGGGTCATAACTTAATTACAGCGAAGGATGCTACCCATACCGCTGTTAGAAATGGCTCCTGGTTTGACCCGAATACATGGGAAGGTGGGCGTATTCCTGGAGCAAATGCCAAGGTGGTTGTTCCTAAAGGGATTAGACTTACCTATGACGATGTTAGCAACACACGACTGTTCGGTCTGCGTGTCGATGGGCAGCTAGACTTTGCCACCGATGCCGATACGCAAATGATTGTTGATACCTTTATCGTTTCATCCGAAGGCACCCTTACTATCGGCACAAAAAACAACCCGGTAAAGGGCAATGTTCAGACTAAGATTTTAATCGCCGACAATGGTGCAATTGACACCAAGTGGGATCCAGACCAGCTCAGTCGAGGGATTATTTCCCACGGTAGCGTTTCTATCCATGGTCAGCAAAAAACTTCCCACCTGAAGGTCTCAGTGGATCCATCTGCTGGCGATAGCACCTTAGTTTTAGAATCAACCCCTAGCAACTGGAAGGTGGGAGACAGTATTGTTCTCACCGGTACCCGGTATGTTAGCAAAGGTACCGAAGACGAGCAGAGAACCATTACATCCATAAATGGCAATCGGATCACCTTAGACCGCCCGCTAGCTTACGACCACGGCACCCCAAGAGCAGATCTCAAGGCGTATGTCGCCAATCAAAGCCGTAATGTTCAGATTGCTACTGAAAACGGCGATAAGCTGCCTCCGAACCAGCGGGGACACGTGATGTTTATGCACTCGGACGATGTGGACGTTCGCTACGCGGAATTTCAGGAACTGGGTCGTACCGACAAGTCTAAGCCCCTAGACGATTTTGTGATTAGAAATGATGCCAAGGGTACGCGAGTTTTAGATAACAATGGCGATCCGATTGCTGGCAAAAGTACCAACATTCGTGGACGCTATGCTCTACATCTACACCGTACGGGTGTAGATGGGGACAAAAATCCAGCTGTCTTGATCGGTAACAGTGTAGACGGGTCTCCTGGATGGGGATTTGTGCAGCACGATAGCTACGCTATTCTAGAAAATAACGTTTCCTATGATGTCGTTGGTTCTGGTTTTGTGAGCGAGACAGGCAACGAAATTGGAGCCTGGCGTAATAACATTTCGATCAACAACCAGGGACGTAAAGACAACGAAAAAGGTGGCGAAGGTAACCAAGACCTGGGTTTTGCAGGCCATGGTTTTTGGTTCCAGACTCGGTCAGTAGAAAATGAAGGTAACGTGACGGCGGGAAATCGCGGTTCCGGTATCTTCTATTTTCATCGAGGCGTAGACCAGATTGAGATACCTGCTGAAAACTTAGCCCTTGAAGCTTGGGCCAAAGGGCAAGACACAGTTAACTCTGACGAGGCCCCCATTACCAGCTTTAAAAATAATGAGGTATTTGCCTCTGATAATGGTCTGAAAGTCATTAAAAACTTTCAGCGTCAGTGGCATGATGGCCGAACTGTTATGGATGGACTGACAGCCTGGGAAGTTGGCCAAGGAACCGAGCTACAATACACGGCCCACTATACGCTCAAAGACTTTGACCTGATTGGCTCTAAATATGTTGATCGTCCTTGGCTCAATGACGGTGTACACCTGGCTCAAAATGTTGAAGATATCGTATTTGACGGGTTGAACGTAGAAGGATTTGACCTTGGCGTCAATCTAAAGAAAACCTCAATCGGTGTACAAAATATGGCCGATAGAGGCTATATTTTTATCGATGAAAGGGTAAGTAACAACAATACGAACTGGGTGAATTTGGATCGCAGTGTCGACCAATTTATCGAGCGTAAGGATATAAAAACAGGGCAGCTTAGCTTTGAGCTAGATAAGGCCAAGAGTGACTTGGTTGTTAGCAGAAAGGATGGCCAGCGACATATCTCCATTGCGGGAACTAAGAGAGATTCCCTAGGGGCTGTTGAACTCCCGTTTGGTAGCGATTTTTTAAGCTACGTATCTAGAGGTACTCGTAATCTTGCCAAAGATGGCTATTACACGCTGCCGGATGGCAGCCGGGGTGTAATTATCGATGAGTACATTAGCGATCGTCTCACAGGAGATGTGCGTAAGTACAGCTTTGTTGTCACGTTTGAGGATAACTGGCGTACCGAGGGTGCTCGCAACCTTGGACCACTCGATCCTAGTAAGATTCAGCAGAGCAGCGGCATTATCTCCCTTGAGGACCTGGAATTTAACTATAGGGTGACCGGTGGTGGCTCGACCGGTGGCGGTGGTTCGACTGGTGGCGGTGGCTCGACCGGTGGCGGTTCCACTGGTGGTGGCTCGACCGGTGACGGTTCCACCGATGGTGGTTCGACCAGTGGCGGTTCCACTGATGGTGGCTCGACCGGTGGCGGCGGCTCCACCGGAGGTTCAACCGATGGCGACTCAACCGACGGCGGTTCCACCGACGGTGGTTCGACCGGTGATGGCTCCACTGGTGGTGGCTCAACTGGAGGCTCGACGGGTATTGAGCTTTCTGGAACAAGGGGTCGGGATTCGCTTGAGGGCACCGCTGGTAATGACACGATTGATGGCAAGGGTGGCAATGACAACCTTGCCGGTGGCAGCGGTGACGATAACATTTTAGGAAACTGGGGCTGGGACAAAATTGATGGGGGTGCCGGGAATGACACTATTAATGGCGGTCCCGGAGGAGATACGTTAACCGGTGGTAGCGGTAGCGATACGTTCGTTTTCACCAAAGAAAACAATCCCCAAACTGATGTTATTACCGACTTTCAAGTCGGTGTTGATCGGCTCGATATTGAAGATATAACCTCACTATCTGCTTTAGACGTCAATGGTGATGGCACAGTGGATAAAGAGTTCCTCACTCAGAAAGGTAATGGAGTCGAGCTGGATCTGTCGTCATTTGGTGGCGGTCGTATCAAGCTAACAAATGTTAGTAATTTATCAGTGAATGACCTGGGAGGGGATTCAACTGGCGGTGGCTCCACCGATGGCGGCTCCACCGATGGTGGTTCGACCGGTGGTGGTTCGACCGGCGGCTCCACCGATGGTGGCTCCACCGGCGGCTCCACCGATGATATCCCTGGAGTTGAGCTTTCTGGCACAAAGGGTAAAGACTCACTCAATGGCACAGCTGGTGATGACAGCATCGATGCACGTGGTGGGTCCGATACTATCTTTGGTAACGGTGGTGACGATCTTCTCCTAGGAAGCTGGGGTCAAGACCGTATTGATGGGGGGGCCGGGAATGACACCATTAATGGTGGTCCTGGACAAGATACCCTCACGGGGGGTGAGGGCAGTGATGTCTTCGTCATAGTTCAAGATAAAGGTCAGTACAGCCGTAACATCATTACTGACTTTGAATCAGGTGTTGATCGCCTGGACATTAGTGCTGTGGTTAACTTTGGCTCTTTAGATGCTAATAACGATGGTTCTGTAGATAGTCAGTTTCTAAAGAGCCAAAATGGCGGCTCACTGCTAGACTTATCTGCTTCTGGAGGAGGCACGATATTTTTGGATGATGTCACCACCCTCTCTAGCCGTGACTTTGTTTAGGTTAAATCTCTCAGTTCAGTTGATAAATAACAGCATCTAACCTTTGGGTGTAAAAGATTCTTGGTGATCATTGATCACCAAGAATCTCTCTTTTCTGTATTCGTTTGCAGGAGTTTATTCCCAGCATCGCCATGGGCAGCGAGTCAAAATGACTTAATGAAAATTCAAGATGCATTAGAAACAACGTTGCTGACGCTGTTTCTAATGCCATAGGGTTGGTTATATCTCCAGGCAGGTTACCTATGCTACAGAATTATTGGATAATATATAGGTTGATGTATACCTGACAAACCATGAACTCTCTTCAAGCCCTGGGTAGCTTATCTAGCTCAGACTATGAAACTTTGGATCAGGAAATGGCTGAGCTTGAAAGCCTACGTATTCGGACAGAGCTAATGCTCGCCCTGCGGTGCTACATTCAGCAGCGCCAGTGGAGTCCAGAGGAAGCCGCTCGAGCATTTCGGCAGTCATCTCCCCGTATGCAAAATCTGATCAATGGTGAAATCAGCCGTTTTTCGGTAGAGGACCTGGTTCATCTACTGACTAAAGCCGGCTTGACGATACAGATATCGATTCGCACACCGTCTATGCCCTAGCTTAGCTGCTGTAACCCATGTTTTATAAGAGTCTGAACGTAGTGGTAGCCTGGGCTTTCACTGCGCTTTTTATGTCATGAAATGCAAACATTCCGTTTATTGACGGCTGCCTGGGCGACAGATTGAGAGGGTATAGAACCAGGTAGCGTTCTCTGGCTAAATGGAGCCAGTCATTGAGCGTTCTTCAAAACTGAGGCTCCCCCTGAAAAATTGTTAACTTTTGCTTCGTCAGATGGGTAAATGACAAATCTTTAACGTTGATTTAATCTTTCGAGCATTGCACAAAGGCTGTGGAATCATTCATGCTGATTTGTGGCCTGACGCTCAACGTTTTTGTGTGGCGTTCTAGAACGTTGAAGCTGGGTCAAGACAGTGGATTGTATTGCATTTTTCGCGTGTCGACTGTTTGGATTTTGTTGTCATTTTAATACCTTTAATCAATGAAGATTTTTAACCATGACATTATGATGAGCACGCTGGATAAAAGCGGCGGGATTCATCTTTTTTCGGGTAGGGCGTTGGGATTAAGCACGCCGGGCGATCGGGTGCAGCTACATCCGGACCTGCGCCAAGATTGGCCAGCCATACAGGCGCACTACGCCCGTATCGGCTTAGAGTACAGCCAAGACATTATTTGGAACGTTGATTTTGAGGAATTGGCGCAATATGCTTCCGATCAGGTGTCGGTCTATTTTTTTGGCCATGGGTTTGAGCACGAGCATCGCTGTGCTCAACGTTTACAACAGTTAGATGGTGACTGGTATAAAACTGTTCGGTATATTAATTCAAAGAACAATTTTATGGAGCTGGCTCAGCAGCTAGGTGTGGCGGTTCCGTTTACCCAATGTTTTAGCGATCGCACCGCGCTGGGAAATCTTGAGGCATTCCCGTATCCCTGCTATGTGAAGCTAGCTGTATCGGACCATGGAGTGGGAATTGTCCGGTGTGAAAACTCTGCCGATCTGTTGACGGCTGTAGAGCAGTTTCCAAAGGACAAGCCCTTTCAGGTCCAAGCGGAAATCCAGGCTTCGGTGTTTCTCAACCTGCAATACTGCGTTACCAACCAAGGGTTAGAGCGTTCCCTGGCCTCTGAGCAAATCTTAGATGGCTGTGTGCACGGCGGTAATCGCTATCCCACGTCCCATCAGCCCTGGCATGTGGTTGAGCCCATGGCTCAGTGGATGTACGGGCAGGGTATGAAAGGTACCTTTGGTTTTGATGTGGCTGTTGTGGAGACGGCTGACGGTCCTAGCTACTTTGCAATCGAGTGCAATCCCCGATTTAATGGTTCTTCCTATCCGACTGAGATCGCGAGACTTTTGGGCGTTGATACCTGGTGTAGTGAGACGCTGCATACGGACTGTCGACACATTTCAGAGTTGAATCTGGCCGGTTTGGAATTTGATCCGGCTACCAAAACAGGCGTTGTTCTAATTAACTGGGGTACTATCCAGGCCGGGGCCTTGACGGTTTTGTTGGCGGGTACGGTTGAGCAGCAGACGGTTTTGAGTCGTCGGATGAGAGACCAGTGGCGTCGGCAGTCGGCTCTGGTGGGATAGAGCAAAAGACAATCACTGGGTGAAAAATCTCGGTGATTGTTTTTTGTTTTGACCGGCCAAGGATAAGCGGAGAGTGCTCCGGTGTCACCGGGATAAATCTGCTAGCTGGCCGCTGGCGGCGTTAGGGGGCTGCCAAAAAATAAAATCCTCGGATTAGAGTGGGGAAGGGTTAAAGGGAAAGGGGAAAGGAGCTATTGGCAGGTAGCTTATTTGCCAGCACTTAGGCTCAGGCAATGGGCTGTTTGCGCTGTAAGATACCGGTCAGAATGGCGAGGGCAAAGGCTCCTAGGATAGCGAAGCCCAGCAATAGCTTGCCACCGGTTAAAAGACCTGCACCCAGCGCTACGATCGGTGGGTTAGAGATGGCAATGCTGAGTAAAAGGGCTGGGGTAAAGCGGAGCCAGGATGCTTTGGTTAACCCGACGCCGTAGGCGACAAAGTCAAAGAAACCCGTCATTAAAAAGGCGGTCATCAAAAAGAAGTTGCGCTCCAGATGCTTTTGGGCGAGGGTATCAACTCGATTGATAAATCGCTCACCGACCAGACGTTTGACAAAGTCGCGGCCAAACTGTCGCGATAGGAAAAAACTGAGGCTGCAGGAGCATATATCGGCAAGGCAGATGATGAACAGCCCCTGGGAGAAGCCCAAAAGCCCACCTGCGAGCACAGAGTAGGCCGTGCCCGGTAGCGCAGGGATAACTACGCTAGTAAACCGTAGAAAAAACAGGGCCACCGGTGCCCAAACGCCAAAGTTCTCAACGTTGGCCCGCAGCTGGCTGATGCCGTAGCGTTGCAGTACCCAAATGATGGCGATGGTTGCGATCGCAATCCCCAACAGTTTTAGCCATTTAACCCACTTACCAGGTTTTTGGCGTTTTGTCTTGGTGGGGGGGTCAATAGGGCCAGGGGGTTTCATAGGACGGTTTTTTTCTCACCTGTTTTGATACGGAAGGAGACGATGGGGAGGGGGACCGCTGAAGGTTGGCTGTTGTGGTGATATCGGTGCTGGCGGTTGTAACATCCTGAAGAGCATCCTGGAGGACAGGGGAGATCCCGGTGTCCTGGCTGTCGGCCTTGCGGTTGCGCTCCTTATTGAGTTCACGAATGCGACGGGACAGCAGCCGAATAATATTGACGGCGATGCCTGGGGTTTCATCGATGGCCTCATACAGCTGTTGCTGGGTGAGGACCAGACAGTCGCAGGTTTGGAGGGTGGTCACCGAGGCTGAGCGCGGTTCAGCATCGAACAGGGACATTTCACCAAAGCAGGCGCCCTGTTCTAGTTTGGCGAGCTCCTGCGATCGCAAATGCACCCGCACCTGACCCGACACAACAATATAAAGGGAACGACCCTCCTCTCCTTCTGTAAAAATTGTATGGCTAGCTGGAAATGATAGCTCATCCATAATCGATGCTAGTCGCACCAAAAAGTCATCCCGAAGCTCAGTAAAGATCGGAACAGCCCGAACGAATAGTAAACGATCAACGCTGGTGAGCATGGTGAACCTGGTTTAGATCTCGGGTTGGCAAACTGCTAAAACCCCGTGGTCAATAGTCTGATGCATTATGGCACAGGCCGTTGGGGTTATTGGACCTGGTTGGCCGATCCGATTGCCTATGGGGCCAGCCTAGGTTGTGATCAGGCGTTTCTCCATCATCTTTTGTACCTGATCGGCCACCAGCGGATTGGGATCTTTTGCCATCAGGGGCAGCAGTGACTCCAACGCCCTGGGTGAGGCCATATCTAGATAGCTTAAAACCGCCTCTCGCACAAACCCAACCGGGTGCCGCAGTGATGCCATCACATGGTCGGCGCTAAGGCTCCAACGTTCGGTGCGGGCCACATGGAAACAACAGGCTAACCCCCAATCCGACAAAAAATGCCTGACCACCAAAAGCTGACGTAGCCGATCCGGGGGAGGCATCGGTTTATAGGTGACGAGCGGCGTGAGTGCACCCAGGGTGGCGGTCATGCTGGACTGCTCAAACAGCGTCAAAATGGCGCGCTTCGCCGGAATATCTAAGGTGTTGTCTAAAATTTCTAATCCCCGCGCACGGCTGCTGGCCGAGCCTTCTAGGCTAAGTTCCGCCGCTTGAATGGTAGAAGACGGATATAGAAATCGCATTAGCATCAGCATCCGTTCCATGGCGTCGGTCTGCATGTCCCGGAGGGCGCGCCGCAGCCAGTCAAAGGTCTCACCGGGGGCTTTGTCTGCCTCGCAGTCGATCAGTCCGCTGTAGAGCTGACCAATAAACTGCAGTTCCTGGTTGAGCAGGGTTTCTACACTCTGGCGACCCAGGCCATCCAGGGCAATATCAATGTCAGCCGAACGGCGGAGACCCTGTTCATCGGAGAGTTTGAGCAAAATGCGCAGGAGCCAACGGCGGGGCTCGCCCCAGGAAGTCATCAGGTTGGAGGCCAGCAGCGTTAAGGCCTGTAGGGTGCCAATGCGGCCAATCACCTGCCAGGCCTGGTGGCGTAGGGTATCGGGCTTGTATGGATTGCTGGCAACCTGCATCAACATCGGCAGGGCGTCATCGCCAAGGGCCACCAGGGCCTGCATGGCCGCTTCCCGCGTCGATTTATAGCGAAGGGCCTCAAGCAGCGACGGATAGTGTTCTTCTAGACGGGTGGCGGCGATGGCATCTAACATTGAGCGCCGTACCCGTAGGGAGTCGTCCTGCAAAAGATTGGGTACATGCAGCCGCAGTCCCTGCATATAGTCGGCTTCCCCCAGGGCGCGGCAGCCCATTACCCGTTCCCGCTCCTCTGGGTGAATGAGCATCTGCTGCAGAATATAGGTGGCCTGTGCCCGTTCCCCGGGTCGACCCCGTTTAAGCATCATGGCGGCGGCGGTACCGCGCACCACCGGGGCAATGCTGGGCCTCAGGTAGGGTTTCAGCTGGCTGACGTCGGCATCGGTCTGGGTTAGCCAGACATAGCGCATGGCCAGGGCCAGGATGGGGGGCTCCTGGGCTGGAAAAATCAGGGCATCTACATAGCCCGTAAAGATGGGGTCCGGATAGATCAGCATGGTCTCCAGGCTTTGCTGCTGTAGCCCAGGCGATAGTTCGCTAAGCATGGGGGCCAGCACTTCGCTAATGCTGTGGGGTTCGATCTGGGTGAGCAGCTCAATTAGGGAGCGTTTATCGGCTTCGGGACCGGGTTTGTCGAGGGCCTCGATAATGGCCTGTTTTAACACCCGTAGGCTGGCATCGGAAAAACTGAGCAGACCCCGCTCAGCGGTGAGGACCAGCAGGTTGAGGTATTGCGATCGCAGCAAAAATATAATCCCCAACCACAGCAGCGACAGCCCCAACGTCACCACCAAAAAGATCCGATCCCCCTGGAGCCAGCCAATGCGCTCAGTCAGGGCCAGCATCAGCAAAATTCCCACCCCCACCAGACCGATGGCGATGGCCTCTGCCACACTGACCACCGACTGTACCCGCGCCCGCCGCTGGGCCGGAACGGGTTGAAACAGCACCGGACGACTGCTAGCCACAACCGTATAGCGCAGCCATTCATCAATAAACTTAAGGATCACCAGCCCGATAAACAGGGCCTTGATCCCGGCTAAGCCCGGTAAACTCACTACCAGAAACAGACCGCTAAGGACACACAAAATAGCCGGTAGCAGCCCGGTTGTAACAAATAATCCCAAACGCTCAATCAGACGGCTGGAGGTAAACAGCTGGGTTGTGAGTTCCACCAATCCTAAAACACCCGTAAAAATGCCTAAAAACTTGGCTGTCGTATCAACCGTAAAGTTTTGGGCAATCAGCTGGTTGAGATATTGAAATTCCACCAGGTAGAGCAGCATCTGGGCCACGGCAAAAAAACCAATCAGCAGTAGCACATAGCGCCGAATCAGCTTGCGTAAACGCCTGGCGGCAAAGGTCACATTGGACGGTTCAACGGTGCGTCGCCGCGAGTCAGGGAATGCATGTTCATAGGTCCGGCTAATGTAAAACAGCACGCCAGTTGCCAGCAACATGATGCCCAGCACCAGGTACATGATGTTTTCTACATCTAAAAAACCAAGCAAAATAAACAGGGTAAAACCGCTGAGAATATCGGCTACCAGATTACCGCTGCTAATTAGGGGAAAGGTGCGTTTAATTTCGCGAATGTTAAACAGCTGGTTGGCCAACACCGCTAGATTGAGCTCGTTGAGGTTGGTGATCGACTCCATCCACAGACGCATGGCAAAGATGGTCGGCGGTGCCCACACCGCCACCCCCAACCCGATGCGAAACAGAAAGATGGGCAGGGTCATTAACAGGGCAATCAGTACGATCACCTGGCGCAGGGGCAGAAGCTGCTGCAGCCAGGAATAGATACTGCCCAAACTCACCCCAACCACGGCGCTAAATAGATAGATCAGCGGCAGCTTGTCCGCTCCATACTCCTCTAAAAACAGGGCGGCTGAACTGACCTCAAGCCACATAATCCCAATGGACATGAGGGTGTAAAAGACAAACATCAGCAGGGTGCGATGTCCGTCTTCTGTCCGCAGGTTGAGGACGTTAAATATTTTCTGGAGC
>JBCDJC010000011.1:0-50804 GCA_038748225.1 Cyanobacteria bacterium P01_H01_bin.26
ATAGCCTTAAGCAAAGGATGCGAAATCTGACGAGGTTAGGGTGATTGCCGTTTCAAAATTGATAATCAAATCGGTACCTCCCTTACCATCAACGTCAAACATGGCTGTCCTACCGTGGTTGCCATAGGAAATGGTGGACCGATAGAAGTCAAATCCCTTAATAGCTAGCGTGTCTTCGCCTTGGATAAAGTCTTTGATCGTATCGATTCCATCGCTGAAACCACCACGACGCCAGCCCCGGCCACGGGACTTTGTACCTTTGTAGTAGAAGGTGTCATGGCCATCGCCCCCGGTAATGATGTCATTACCTTTACCACCGAGGATATGATCGTTGCCATCGCCACCAAGGATGTGGTCATGGCCCTTGCCACTGCTAATCAGGTCGTTGCCCGCACCACCATTGATGCTGTCATTGCCTCTACCCGTGAAAATCTTGTCATGGCCATCTCCTCCCTTGACGGTATTATCGCCGCTAAAGTCGAAGATAAAGTCATTACCGTCACCGCCATCAATGACGTCATCGCCCCAACCACTAAAGATGTGATCGTTACCGTCTCCACCTAGCAGACTGTTGTTACCAAACCAGTCAATTAGCAGGTCATTACCGTTTCCACCCTTAAGGTTGTCGTTACCCCAACCTCCGATGAGCGTATCGTCACCATCAACTCCGCGGAGACCATCATCACCGGAACCACCAATGATTAGATCGTTACCCAGCCCCCCGGCCAGGCTATCGTTGCCGCTACCGCCAATGACGGTGTCATCACCACCCTGTCCATCAATGTTGTCATCGCCTTCACCGCCAAGGATAGTGTCATCACCACCGCCGCCGCGGAGAGTATCATCGCCTTGACCACCATCGATCAGGTCGTCGGTTGGCTTTCCTTTGATCGTGTCGTCTTGAGCGGTACCGACAATTTCATTGGTGGTTGTGTTCTGCGTTGTCATATTTGTTACCCTTATTTCTCGATTCAAAACGGTTGAGTTTATGTGCTGAGCAGACCCCGACCAATTTGTTGTTTTGATAAATTTAAGTCACTGAACCAGTAATCTTTCATCTTTTCTTTTGAAAAAAGACAAGGTTATCCCTGCAGGAGTGGCTTCTAAGAGCCCCATCTGAAAAAGGTTTCAGAAAAACTTGACTTAAAGAATTCAGATTCTGGAATACGATGACCGGCGTCCCAACTCGGCCAAGGTTCTAGTGCCAAACAACTACTGATTTGGTCAAAAGCGCCAGACTACAGTAATAAGACTAAATCAACTAAGACTCTAAACAGCTCAAAAAATAATTTTGCCTATCGAGACTTTAGACAAAAAGAGTAAAGGTTAATACAATTTTCAAGAAAAATATTCTGGAAGGAGGCTCCATTGGAGCATCAAACCCCTGCTATGTATACCCCTTAGTCGAGTTCCATCTCTGATATAACAAATAGACTTTATATAATGCCTTTGGTGTTATAACAACGTGGTTCAACAGCGGTCATTAGTCAGACACCAATCTCTCCAGTGAGAAGAAACAGCGACTGGTTCTGACTTGCATCAACATTCGTTGCGTCTTAGGACGTAGCGACGGCCACCTTGGATCTGAGCTTGGATGCCCATACACAAGGTGGCGCCGCTGCAAAATTGTACGACGATGGTTTTCACCCACTGACTATTGATCATTGGCAATGCGGCCTGGATTGGGGGTACTTAGAACCGAGGCTTCAAATAGTGATTATCAGTGCCTGTTAACCCACGGACGTTCCATGGAACACCTCTTCAGGCATCATTTTGGGTCGGAACTAGCGGTTCAATTCTCCACAATCTTGAGAAATTGATGTATCCTTTCGGGGATAATTGGCAACACGCTTGGCTTAGAACGCTCTACAGGGTCACATGGCACAAATCTTTATCTCGGCAGGCCACGGTGGATTTGAAAATGGAATCCGCGATGCTGGGGCAAAAGTCGATGGCACCACCGAAGCTCAGGAGATGATCCGAATCCGGGATCTGATCGTACCGGAACTGCGATCGCGGGGATTCAAAATTCTCTCGGTACCTGACGATCTGAGCCTCCAGGCCAGTATCAGCTGGATCAACGCCCGCAGCCAGTCTGGCGACATTGCCTTAGAAATCCATGTGGGTGCATTTCAAAATACCGACGTGCGAGGCGCCACGGCCTACTACATTGCCAGCAACGAAGCCCGCAAGGCCCACGCTGAGCTGATGCTTTTGGCCTTAGTACGCCGGGTACCCCAGCTGCCGATGCGAGGCGCCAAACCCGATACGGCAGCTGGCATGGGACGTTTAGCCTTTTGCCGCCAGGTGGCACCACCGTCAATCTTGATGGAGTTGGGCTATCTGACCAATGAGCGCGATCGTAACCTGCTCCTTAGCCGTCGCCGTGATTTTGCCCTGGGGCTAGCCGACGGACTGGCCTCCTGGAGTCGTGCCATTACCGGTACCGCCCCGCCGGCGCCAGAGATCCAATTTCCCACGGTCAACATCACCATCAACGGCGGTCCGTATGGAGAAAAGGGCATCATCGTCAACAACAATTCCTACGTGCCAATTGATCTAGCCGATCGTCTAGGCATCGATCTAGCCAGCAACACAGACATTCGTCGTGTCCGCTATGGCAATGTGGTGTACATCAAAACCGTAGATCTGCGCGACTTTAATATCGCCATCGGCTGGAATGGCGCTAGCCGTACCGTCCAACTTAAGACCCAGTCAACCCTAGGCATCTGCCCTGGGCTAATGGACAAGATTATGAGCCAGGGCCATGTATCTAAAGCCGGCCTACAGCTGTTCTTGTCCAAGAACAATGAAACAGCGCTGCGGGACTTCCCCAATCTGCCTGAAATTTACCGTGAAGAAGGGGTGGCTGAAGGGGTAAATCATGACATTGCCTTTTGCCAAATGTGTGTAGAAACATCGTTTTTACGCTTTGGTGGCGATGTCAAAGCCTCACAAAATAATTTTGCGGGCATTGGTGCCATCGGCGGTAATGCGGCGGGCGCCTCGTTCACCAGCGCCCGCATTGGCGTTAGAGCCCAAATTCAACATTTGAAAGCCTACGGCAGCAAAGAGCCCTTGGTACAGGAGCTGGTGGATCCTCGGTTTCGATTTGTCAGCCGTGGGAGTGCCCTTTTAGTCCATCAGCTGAGCGGTCGCTGGGCAGCCGACCCCAACTATGGGCAGAAAATTATGGCAATGCTGCGGCGACTGTATGAGTCCGCCGGAATTCTTTCGATACCCCATTCAAGCTGATGTCACTGATTTAAAGGAGTCCCCCAAGCTGATATTATGCTTGGCTAAAGCCCGTCGGCAAACTGTCACACATCAACTGGCACATACCCCTGTAGATACTAGTCTAAAAACACTGGCTAACGGCCACTGCTTTTTAAATAATTGAGCTGCCCACCCGAACAAACTCTATTGCTACCGTGGGCACTCTGAGTGTCAAGCTATTCCTGCTTTGTTGCCCCATTCCTGACTATCTGCCATGACCCATACCTGCACCTCCTGGCTTATTAGACTTTTAGCCCTTGGCCGCTGGGGAGCCCTGCTGTGGCTGCTGTGGCTGCTGCCTGCTCAAGCTATAGAGCTGCGGGTAGCCGTAAACAACAACAGCCAAATCCAGGTTGGCACCTCCACCACTGGCATCATCCGCGACAGCCGGGGACAGGCGCTGCTGCAGCTACCCGAACTTCAGCCCATCACCGTCGATGAAGTCGGCGGTCGTCTGGCACTCATCAATGATCGCAGTAATCTTGGAGAATCCAACAGCTACTGGCTGGAACCCTCCGGTGACGGCGTTGTCTGGATTGGGGACCGCTGGTATCGGGGTAAGGTCCTGTTGATGCCCACGGAAAATGGGGTCAAGGCCATTAACTATGTCAACATTGATGACTATCTCTACAGTGTAGTGGGAAGTGAAATGCCCACCAGCTGGCCCCAGGAGGCATTGCGATCGCAGGCCGTCGCCGCCCGCTCCTACGCTCTGTATCATCAGCGTCACGCTCGCAATCGAGCCTACGATCTCAGCAGCACCCAGATCTCTCAGGTTTACAAGGGACTCCAGGGCGAGGCAACCTCTACCCATGCGGCCGTCAATGCCACCCGTGGTAAGGTGCTAACCCACGGCGGTCAGGTGATTGAGGCCGTCTTCCATTCCTCCTCCGGTGGCCACACCGAAAACTCAGAGCATGTGTGGTCCAAAGCGGTGCCCTATCTAAAAGGGGTCCCCGACTTTGATCAAAGCGCTCCCGTTTACAGCTGGCGAGCCCAGTTCTCCCTGGCAGATGTTGGTGCGCGCATCGGCTACCCAGGTACGATCACGGCCGTGGAGGTCCTCAGCCGCAGTCCCCAGGGTCGGGCCCAGCGCATGACCATCATTGGCGATGCTGGCAACCTGACCGTCACCGGTAGTACTTTTCGCCAAAAGCTAAGCCTGCGCAGCACCAAGTTTGATCTCGCCGTCAGTCCCACCAGCATTTCGGTGGCAGGCAATGGCTTTGGCCACGGCATCGGCATGAGCCAGTGGGGTGCCCGAGGTATGGCTGAACGGGGTCAGGGATATGACGAGATCCTCACCCATTTTTATAAGGGCACCAAGCTGGGCTCAATGTAGGTGCACAGCCGGCTACTCGCAAATTTGCCCTAGATAGTTGACGTTTTTTAGAAATCAGGCAATTAATAAGTAATCACTCACCTAGGTTATGGCCCGTCCGCAAAAAATCTCCAACGAAGACATTCTGAGCGCAGCTCGGCAGGTCTTTTTGGAGCAGGGAGTGGGGGCGTCCACCGTCACCATTGCCGAAAGGGCAGGTATATCGGAAGCCTCTATATTTAAGCGGTTTACGACCAAGCAGGCGTTATTTTTAGCGGCCATGGGGGTAACCATAGAACCGAGTTGGGCTAAGCTGCTGGCCACCCAAACCCCAACGGCCGAGGTGAAGGCGGAGCTGACGGAACTGTGTGAAAACATGCTGAAGTATTATCAAGAGGTTTTGCCACGGATGTTGATGCTGATGAGCCAGGGAAAACTACCCGGCCCCCGTGAGATAGTAGTACCGCCTCAAATTCGCCATAGACGACTGTTAGCCCGGTTTCTAGGACAGGCAATGGCCCAGGGATATCTGCGCCCTGGCAACCCTGAAACCACGGCCTCGATGATTGTAGGCACCCTACTTAACAGTGTGATCAACCAAACAATGATGAGTCGGCTTTCTGCCGAACTACGCGGCGCTCATCAAACAACGGCAGATCCCGCTCAGCTCGTCCATGAGCTGATTGACACCCTGTGGACAGGGATCAACCCAGACTAGTACTTTTTTTGTTCAATTAATAAGTAATTGCTTACTTTTTAACTTGTTTCGCCCTGGAGATTTACTATGCTGTCAAAGTTTTCAGCCATTAAGCCCTTCCGCCTTAAATGGTCGTGGAGAAATTTTGCCCTACTTATTTTGCTGGTGCTAGGTGTCCGTTTGGGGGTAGGCCTACTGACGGGCAGACGCTCATCCAGGGCAGAGCTATTAACCCAGTCCGTTGAACAAAAAACGGTGCCGATTCTAATCACCGCCAACGGCACGGTCAACCCGGAACGCTCGATCAATCTAAGTCCAAAGACTTCTGGAGTCGTGCAAACCCTGCTAGTGGCAGAGGGAGAACGAGTGGAACAGGGACAGACGATCGCCATTATGGATGACAGCAACTTACAGGGAGATTTGCTCCAGAGGCAGGGGCAGCTGGCCCAGGAGGAAGCTAATTTGCAGCGCCTGATCGTAGGGGAGCGTCCGGAGGATATTGCCAGTGCAGAAGCAGCACTAGCTGAAGCCGAAGCAAACCTTCAGGAACTCAGGGCTGGAAATCGCTCTGAGGACATTGCCCAGGCATCCGCCCGTTTGCAGCAGGCCCAGGCCACACTGCAACAGCAGGAAGCCACCTGGTCTCGCTATGAAAGTCTGTATAAAGAAGGGGCCATTTCCCAAGAAGAGCTAGAACAAAAGCGTACGGATCGAGACGTGGCCCAAGCCCAGGTAAAAGAAGCTGAGGAAGCCCTGGCACTGCAAACCGCAGGCACTCGCTCAGAACAGATCGCCCAGGCAGAGGCGCGGGTAGAACAGCAGCGCCAAACGGTGGCCGCCCTCAAAGCCGGCAACCGGACAGAGGACATTGCCCAGGCCAGGGCACAGGTGCAGTCAGCCCAGGGCACGCTGCAAGCAGTTGAAACCCAGCTGCAGGATACGGAAGTGGCGGCTCCCTTTGACGGAGTTGTCTCTGAAATTTATGCCGAGATTGGCTCGTTTGTCAGCCCGTCAATGTCGGGGGGCAGCAGCGTTGATTCCTCTTCCTCATCAATTTTGATGTTTTCTAGCAGCCGCAATCAGGTCTGGGTCAATTTGCCAGAATCTAGAATTGCTGATGTTCAGCCCGGGCAATCGGTCACCTTCAAAGCCGATGCCTTTCCGGGTGAAGTATTCCGGGGTCAGGTAGAGCACATCGCCTCCCAAGCCGCCGTTAGCCAAAATGTCACCAGCTTTGAGGTCAAAATTTCCATTGATGAACCAGGCGCTGACAGGCTCAAAATTGGCATGAATGTGGAGGCTCAATTTGAAGTTGGCCAATTAGAGGAGGCAATGTTGGTGCCTAATGCCGCCGTGGTGCGCGGCTCCGAAGGGGAAGGCGTCTATGTAGTAGGTGAAAATCGTACCCCCACATTTCAACCGATCCAAACCGGCGTCACCGTCGGCAGCCAAACCGAGGTGACCGCCGGCCTGACGGGCGATGAGCAGGTACTCATCAGTCCGCCGTCGGAACAAGCAGAATCACGCGGATTCAACTTTCCACCTAGCCCGCCCGAATAATAGGCTGCTGGGTTATTATCACCATCTAAAAATTATCATGGTCTCATTTTCCAATGCTCCAGCGGCACCAACATCGATAAAACCCCACACCCCTCAACATATCTCCCAGTTAGAAATTGCGTCCATGGCGCTGGAGGCCCTGTGGAGTAACAAGCTTCGCAGCAGTCTCACCATGCTCGGTGTGATTATTGGTATTGGCTCCGTTATTTCCTTGACCTCCATTGGTCAAGGTATTCAAAAATCGACTGAAGACAGCATTCGCTCCTTGGGCACCGATGTATTGCAGGTGATGGCTGGGGCCGCCGAAAGCGGCGGTATCAGTCAGGGACAGGGATCCGTTACCACCCTTACCTGGGAAGACGCCCAAGCCATCGCCGAGCAGGCTCCATCGGCAACGACGGTGTCTGCCTATCTCCAACGACAAACCCAGGTTGTTTACGGTGAGGAAAATACATCTACTACGGTCTATGGAACCGATTTAGCTCATCCCGATGCCCGTAACACTTTTCCTGAGAGCGGTCGTTTTTTTACCCAGGAGGAGCTGATCAGTGCTGACTCTGTTGCTGTCATTGCCCCTACGGTTCAAAACAACCTTTTTTCTCCCAACGTGGATCCCATTGGTGAAACTATTCGCATTCAGGGAGAAATTTATAAGGTTATTGGGGTGATGGAAGAGAAGGGTTCCCAAGGCCCCCAGGACCGTGATGATGCGGTTTATATTCCCCTAACCAGTATGTCCGCTCGGATTATTGGCAACAACTCGCTGATGGGGGTATCTGTTAATGGAATTTATATCAAAGGAGAAAATGAAGATCAGCTAGAAACGGTAAAGTTTCAGGTGGAAAACATTTTGCGGCTGCGCCACGGTATTGCCCACCCGAGTGATGATGACTTTCGAGTTACCAATCAGGCCGACATCCTAGAAACCCTGACCACTATCCTCGGACTGCTAACCACGATGATCGTTGCGATCGCAGGTATCTCTCTTGTTGTTGGCGGCATTGGCATTGCCAATATCATGCTGGTCTCTGTGGTAGAGCGCACCCGAGAAATCGGTATTCGTAAAGCCCTGGGGGCCACCGAGCGAGATATTCTCAGTCAGTTTTTAACCGAGTCCATTGTGATTTCTGTAATCGGCGGCGGCATCGGCATTGGTACCGGTGTCGGGATTACGCTAATTGCAGCTACGGTCTTTGGCTTTCCCTTTATTGTCTCCACGTCGGCCGTTGTCATTGGGGTTATCCTATCCACTAGCGTGGGCCTGGTCGCCGGTGTCATCCCCGCTCGCAATGCCGCCAAGCTCGATCCGATTGTGGCCCTACGCAGCGACTAATACCTATGATTACCTTAGAAAATATCACCAAAACCTATCAGCTCGGCGACGTGGAGGTGCCGATTTTGCGGGGTATTGACCTGCACATTGCAGCCAGTGAATACGTTTCCATTATGGGGGCGTCCGGTTCTGGTAAATCCACCCTGATGAACATTATGGGCTGTCTAGACCAGCCCACCGCCGGTCGCTATTACCTCGAAAATCGCGAACTGACCACCCTCAACAAAGACGAACTGGCCTATATTCGCAATCAGCACATTGGCTTTGTCTTTCAGCAGTTTAATCTGCTCCCCCGCGCCACCGCCCTGGAAAACGTCATGCTACCCATGGTCTATGGGGGCATTCCCAAAGCGGAACGGCGAATACGGGCGGAGGCCGCATTAACCCATGTGGGGCTCAGCGATCGCATGGCCAATCGCCCCAGCCAGCTGTCGGGCGGACAGCAGCAGCGGGTTGCCATCGCCCGCGCCCTCGTCAATCAACCGACCATTCTTTTGGCGGACGAACCCACCGGAGCCCTGGATACCCAGACGTCCCAAGAGGTGATGAATCTATTCCATAACCTCAACGAACAGGCGATCACGGTGATCGTTATCACCCATGAGCTAGAAGTGGCGGAGCAAACCAAACGCCGTATCCGCATCCAGGACGGCCAGATTGTTGACGCGAGCAGCTAGAGCTTTGTACCGCATTCCGAACAAAACTTATGGGTGGCCTTGTTATCGCTGCCACAGTTACTGCAGTGGACAACTTCCACGGGACGCTTGGTCATAGGTTCAGCCAGACCGATCATTTGCGAATTGTTTTTCCCCGGTGGCACCATCGGATAGCAGTTCTCATCCCGGCGCACCCACACATCCAAGAGTACCGGACCGTCATGGGCTAGCATCTCGGCGATGCCGGACTCCAGCTGCTCGGGGGATTTGATCACCATGCCCTTAACCCCAAAAGCTTCGGCAAGTTTTTCAAAATCCGGCATCCCCACTTCCATATTGGAAGAAGCGTAGCGCTCACCGTAAAATCCCTGCTGCCACTGACGTACCATCCCCTGCCAGCCGTTATTGATAATCACCGTCTTGACCCTGATGCTGTATTGGGCCAGGGTGGCCAGCTCCTGCAGGTTCATCTGAAAACTGGCATCGCCGCTGATGCAAATAACCTGATTGTCACCGACGCCCATTTGCACCCCTAGGGCAGCGGGCATGCCATACCCCATGGTGCCAAGACCAGCGCTGGAAATCCATTTGCGAGGGCCGTTTTGAAGAAACTGAGCCGCCCACATCTGGTGCTGCCCCACGTCGGTGGTGTAATAGGCGTTTGGAGCCTGACGTCCGACCGTGGCAATCACCTGCTGCGGCGACAGCTTATCGCTGTAGGTCGGTACTTTAAGGGGATAGTCGATTTTCCACTGGGCAATCCGGGCGAGCCACGCGCCTGTTTGAGACACCTCAGACGGGTCGAGGCGGGTCAGCAGCTCCGCCAGTACGGTCTTGACATCACCCACAATGGGAACATCCGGCACTCGGTTTTTACCCACCTCCGCCGGGTCAATATCAATGTGGATGACCTTGGCATGCTGGGCAAACTGCTCAAGATTACTAGCTACCCGGTCGTCAAATCGGGCGCCCACGGCCAACAGCAGGTCGCACTCACTCACCGCAAAGTTGGCATAGGCGGTGCCATGCATCCCTAACATGCCTACCGCGAGGGGGTTTTGCTCGTCAAATGCCCCTTTACCCATCAGGGTGGTGGTCACCGGAATTTGGAAATGCTCGGCCAGCTGGGCAATCTCGGCATGGGCACCAGAAACAATCGCGCCGCCACCGATGTAAAGAAGGGGTTTTTGGGCTTTGCGAAGCAGCGCGATCGCATTGGCAATCTGTCGAGGATTGCCCCGCGTCGTGGGTTTATAACCGGGAATGGTCACAGAGCGCGGCAGTACCGGCACATAGTCAAACTCTTCTAGCCCAACGTCTTTCGGAACATCGATCAGCACCGGCCCCGGACGGCCCGACTGGGCAATATAAAACGCCTCTGCCACAATGTCTGCCATTTGGCGCGGATCGCGCACCACGTAGGAATGCTTGACAATCGGCAGGGTAATGCCAAAGATGTCAGTCTCTTGAAACGCATCGCTGCCAATTGCCCCCCGTGCCACCTGCCCCGTAATCGCCACCATGGGTACCGAATCCATTTGGGCCGTGGCAATGCCGGTTACCAGGTTGGTTGCACCGGGGCCAGAGGTGGCCACACAGACACCGACCTGCCCAGTCGCCCGAGCATAGCCATCCGCCGCATGGGACGCCGCCTGCTCATGACGCACCAAAATATGGTGAATATCCCCTCGCTGCTCGGCTTTGTAGAGTTCGTCATAGACCGGCAAAATCGCCCCGCCCGGATAGCCAAACACATGGCTCACGCCGTGGCGTATAAGGCTATCAATTAGAGCAAATGCACCCGTTGCTCGCTGGATCACCGAGGTTGCTTTAACAGAAGGCTTTACAAACGTAGAAGTCATGGTGTTTATGAGGTTGCCAGCTAGGGGGATACGGCTGATAAATAGCTGGTAATGGTTGTCTATTTTACAATCACGGTCCAAAGGATTGGACAAACTTCACAGAAAAACGGCTTTCTATGGAAGGAACCTGTTTTCGCAGGCCCACCGTCTGCCAGAAATCCCTGTAACGCACCCCTACGCAAGAGTACGACCGATCGCATCGCCGCTGAAAGGTCTAGCAATATTGCCTAAAATTGTTCCCATAAACTCGGCTCTTACTGCAATCTGGGCTATGGGGACGTCAGCGCCTGATGACAAAGCCCCTTAATCTCCGAAAACAAAGCTTCATACAACAGCATTAGCCCACGTCCACCTGGGTCCGCAGGACAGCGCAGATAAAGTCAAGGGCCGTCATTGTCCTCGGAGCCTCTCCGATTGAGCCCATCCCTCGACTGAGCTGAGGTGAATGCCAAAGGGATAGGTGATCAATTCCAGGGTGACAGTAGAAGTAGCCCCTGCTCTCGGTAGCCAAAGGAAAGTAGGTCGTGTCGTGGGTCCAGCGATCGTGACTGAGCCGATAAATTGCCAAATCGCCCCACAGGGGCATGCCCCAACCATCCACCGCAATCAGGCAGGCGGTTCCACCCATCCCCTGCCAGGCCAGCATCAGCGGGTAAGCGGCCACCACACCGGCACTAAACGCAATGATCTGCAGCCGCCGTTCTAACTGTGGCCCCTGGGGGGAGGTGAAGAGCCAGGATAAAGACCCAGGTGATGTCCAAATTGGCCTGATCCACAGGCGTTCTGGCGTGATCTCCCCCAGCAGAGACCCTAGAAAGGAATGGGTTAAATCATGCGAATGATAGCCAGGGCAAATTAAAAGCTGCATGGGTTTACCTTATCTAACCCAGCTGCAACAGTGTGATTAAAAAATGCCGATGGCTGTCAATTGTTTTTGTTTGTTAAGGACATCAGGGGTGATTTTCCAGGCAAATATTGAGTCTTTGTTAAAGATGTCCCTCCCTGGATTCAAGGTGAGAAAAAATGGCATTACATTCGGACGGGGATCACCTCCTGAAAGGCGATCCCCGTCATAGGCTTAAATCGGTAATAGACCTTACTTAACGTCTTTAAGCTAGTTTGAGCGACTACTTTTAACTCACTGGACGGGCAAAATTACACGGCCTCGAGGGTTGCCTAGGAAGCGTTTTAGTACCCCGTCCGCCCATATTCACAATTGGAGCTCCTCACCATGGCAAATACTCTCATCAACATTGCGTTGCCTGTTGTCAACGACATTATTGATGATGTTCTAGCGACTAACCCGTCTGCGTCCTGTCGGGAAACGTTTACTAGTTCTGATGCTCGCGATCGGTTGGCCACATTTGTACTGAGCCGTCTGCCTGCCCGCTATGTGGCCATGGGGGACAGGGAATGCTCCATCGACCTACCTAAAAACTGCTACTCTGCGGAGCAGCATCGACAAATGCGTCAGCTGGTACATCAGGGTATTCAAAAAGTGCTGACCCGTCCCATGGCTTCGAGTCCAGAAACGCTGATTCCCTCAACCTGGCTTGGCTGATGACAGGTTTAAGTGGGGCATTTTACAACTTAATTAGCCCCTTGAGTTAAGCTAACGTTCGGTTCTACCCCATAGCCATGGGGGAATCTTCCCAGTAGTCTCTAGATAGATGTGTTGTCCGCATCAGCTGGCCAAGCTGATGCGGGTTACCACAGGCTAAACATAGCTAGGGGCCAACGGTGGAGAAGTTTTTACCCACAATTAGTAGTTTAGTAGCCTTAGGAGAGCTGGCATCCGAGTCAGCGGAGTGGGACGATCTAAACCCAGAAAGTTTCTCTGGAGAAACCCGCCGTCAGTACCAGGCAGAGCGGGCAGATATGGAGTGGCAGGGAGCGGTTTCATCCCTGGGCTATCTACTGCGGCAGACACTTTCCCACGGTGGCGCCAGCGCACCCAAGCAAACGAATCGGTCCCGTAAATCCCGTGGAAAACCACCAATGGGGCTACTGCTTAGCGGGCCTTTCCCCATCCTTGATGAACCTAGGCTAACGGTACAGCTGTCTAACTGGGTGTTTGTGCCGCCGCCGCTAGATCAGTTTTCCCAAGCGTTTTGTCAGCTGATGCCAGCGGATGAACGGCCAGCGGCAGAGACATCGGCGGCTCGGGTTTTACCTCTTTTAGAGGGCGATCCCTTGGCGGGTGAGCGATTTTGTCTGCTGCTAACCCGGCGGTTTAGTGTGGTGCTGGTGCTGGGCCGCGATGCGGAGGATGAGCTACGTTTTCAGTTTTCATTTATGCCAACGGTGATTCATCAGGTATGGCAGCTGTTGCGATCGCGGATATTCCTCACCAACCGAAAACAGCTAGATTTCCTGGATCTGCTGGTGGCGGAGTTTGCCCCTGCCGAGCCCGATTACCGGATTGTCAGCCAGTTTAGCCGGGGAATGTTGTCCTCCCTACCCACTCCCAAACCCCATCCGGTGGTCGAGAAAATCATCTCCCCCCCAAACGAGTCTCGCCCTGCCAGTAGCGAGTCCTCCGGCCTTGACACCGAACTACTCCAGGCCATGGCCCATGAAATCCGCACCCCCCTGACCACAATTCGCACGCTGACCCGCTCCCTCATCCGCCGCAAAGACCTAGTCGAGAAAGCAAAACAGCGTCTGCATCAAATCGACGACGCCTGCACCCAACAAATCGATCGCTTTAACCTTATTTTTAAGGCCGTTGAGTTGGAGGCTGCCACCCAAAAAGGTCCCCGCTCATCCTTGACGGCGACCGGTCTTGACGAAATCATTCAAACCGTCATTCCCCAATGGGAGACTGCCGCCAACCGCCGCAACCTGTCCCTTGACGTCAAGCTACCTAAGTATTTGCCGATGGTAGCCAGCGATCCGGTTCTTTTACAACAGGTTTTAACCGGTCTTGTCGAGCTTTTTACCCATAGCATTACACCCAATGGCAAAATTCAGCTGCAGGTAATGGCGGCCGGCGATCAGCTCAAGCTAGAATTTCAAGCTGAGGCCAATCCGAGCTTCGCGACAAACCGCCCGCCCCTAAAATCCCTGGGTAAACTGCTGATGTTTCAACCTGACACCGGCGGCCTCAGCCTAAATCTACAAACCACAAAGGCTCTCTTTACAGCTTTAGGTGCCAAACTAACCGTCAGAGAACGCCCAAACCAGGGAGTTACCTGGACAGTATTTTTGCCCATTGAAACAGCCGATTATCCTATCGTATAGAGCAAATCGTATAGAGCAAAACCGAGCCAGGCGGTGCGACCAGCCTAAAAAGGTAGCTTTTTCTTGCTTTCGCGATCGCTTTCAAAGTCAAGTTCCTTGAGCTTTTTCAAAATACGGTTAAAGTACTCACCCAAATACTGTTCAACCGTGGTCGTCTCAGACTTATCTAACCCGAAGACCGCATAAACCTCATCCATATCAGCATCAAGGGGAGCGCTACCGGCACTCACCTCAGCAAACGCTAACCGGTCGGCAAATTGCCATCCCCACTGAAAGAAGTTGGCAAACCTTCGCACACCGCGCAGCAGCCCTAAGGACATGGTTGAAACCTTGGCATCTTCTCCAGACAGTCGCTCACACAGCCGCACAAGCTCATAGCCGCCCCAAGCCCGTGTCCCTGCTAACGGAAAGGAGCTGTTATTGGTCTCAGGCAGCTGTACAGCACGGACGGCAAATCGAGCAATATCTTGGGTATTCATATAGGCAATCGGTGCCGCTTCACCCATCACCCAGATGGCCTGCTTTTCTAAAATTGGAATCGCATACTGGCCCACCAATCCCTGCAAAAAACCGCAGGGTCTCAGAATAGTGTAATTAATGCCCGATTCCTCAAGGAACTTCTCCGTACAGTGCTTAATATCCATCAGCGGCACGTGGGGATACTTCTCACAGTTGAGGATAGAAATAAACACATATCGCTCCACATTGGCCTCAAGCGCCGCTTTAATCAGAGCAACTTTGCCATACCAGTCCACCTCATAGGCAGAATCCTGGGGACGAGATGTAGCCGCATCAATTACAGCCGTCACATCTTCAAAACAGGGTGGTAAAGACCGAGGACCGCAGAGATTAGCTTGAACCAACTGCGCCCCCCACTCTCGCAAAAATGCAGCCTTTTGGAAGTTACGCACCAGACACTTAACGTCAAATCCCTCATCTAACGCATTCCGGACAATCTGCCGACCTAGCGTGCCAGTTGCACCAACCACCAATATGCTCATGGGGGACTCTAAACAAAACTTAACGCTTTACTCATCTTAACAGACGTCGTATCGATCGAAAACATTAGCATGGACATTAAAAAGTGCTGGGAGCAGCAATAAGCCACTGACCTCAGCACTTTTAGAAAAATTCTGCCGGTTCGAACGACGACTAATTTATAGGATGGGCCGGTAACCAAAGTTGCGTCTTAGAAAAGTACCGAACCACCAAAATCGGTCAGCTACTCTTCAGCACCCTGAAGTTTCAGCATCAGAAAGCCAACACCTAGCCCCACCATGACAATGACAAACATCGTAACTGCGACCGAAAAGATTTCTCCACCCATGGTGCTCAATACCCCTCCTATACGTGCCTCCATCTCTAGAGGTGCCATAGCTTAAATTCTTTAGCTATATTCTAAGACAGATTGGTCATCTAACCCTATTAAGAGCTTCAACCGCAGACCTTACTGAGCCGGACTATAGCCGCCCCAGTTACCGGTATCAATATCAGTCTGGTCGCCTTCTTCAAAGCCTGAGAGCATTGCCAAACGCTTTAAGGGCAGAACTCCTAGATAAAACTCCCCATTGATCTGCCAAGTAGGGTATGCAGTAATCCCAACCGTAGCGCAAAGATCCGCGCGCGGATTCATCCCACGGGCATCACATTCCACATAGGGAAGAAATTCAACCGCATTGCCAAATAATCGCTTTTGCCTGGCACAGTGGGGGCACCAATAGGCTCCGTACATGGCCGCCCCCGTATTTGTCAGGTACTCTGCCAGCTGCGATTCGTAACTAGGCGCAAACAACTGTCCGATTGATGTTGTCTGACAACCGCTGACGGCTATTGCTAACGCCACAATCACCCAGCACACCGAAGTCATTAAATTAAACCTACCAGCCATTTTCGCTTTCTCCCCAAAACGATAACTACCCTACAGCATCAGCCGGTAGCAGACAGCCAACCCCGACCATTAAAGTGATGATTTCCAGGGTGGTTTTCCGCCCACGATTGCGTTGGAACCTGACAGAATAGAATCAACTTTTGACCATTGGTCCCTAACTCCTAACAGGTCTACCATAGATTTTCCCGGAGACTCTTCAAGGATTACTGCTGTCTCAGAGAATGACCTAACCTATGAAGCCATCTGATTTATCCATGCTCCTCAACCATCACCTTGGTCGATGGTTGATTCCCTGCCTATCAGCAGTGCTGCTGTTTTTGTCTGGCATCTCTCCCGCCGCTGCCTTGACACAACCCAGTGCTGCAGCCGCCTCCCTATCGAGTGAAAGTTTTGTCGCCACTGCCGTACGGAATGTTGGCGACGCTGTTGTACGCATCGATACTGAACGCACTATCACCCGTAACGTGCCGGATATGTTTTACGAAGATCCCCTGTTTAGGGGATTCTTTGGTCCCGACACATTTCAGCACATCCCTCAACAGGAGCGTCTTAGCGGACAGGGGTCTGGATTTATTGTAGATAGCAGTGGCTACATACTTACAAACGCCCATGTAGTTGACAAAGCCGATCGCGTTACAGTCACCCTCAAAGACGGTCGCCATTTCGATGGAACCGTCGAAGGTGCCGACGAACTTACTGACCTGGCTGTGGTCAAAATCTATGCAGAAGCAGAAGACTTACCTGTGGCTTCTCTGGGAGACTCTGACACCGTAGATGTCGGCGATTGGGCCATCGCTGTGGGCAATCCCCTCGGCCTCGACAACACCGTTACCCTAGGGATTGTCAGTACGCTCAAGCGCTCAAGCGCCACCGTCGGAATTCCTGACAAACGGCTTGACTTTATTCAAACAGATGCAGCCATCAATCCCGGCAATTCCGGTGGTCCCCTCCTCAACAGTCATGGGGAAGTCATTGGCATCAATACAGCTATTCGTGCGGACGCTATGGGTATTGGCTTTGCCATTCCCATTAACAAAGCTAAATCTGTTCAAGATCAGCTTGCCCGTGGTGAGCACATAGCCCATCCATACCTGGGCGTTCAAATTGCCGACTTAACGCCAGAAATGGCCAAGCGGAACAATAGTGACCCCAACGCGAGCATGCTTATCCCAGAAGTAAACGGTGTATTGGTCATTCGAGTACTCCCTGAAACGCCTGCTGCCAATGCCGGATTGCGCCGTGGTGACGTCATTACTAAAATTGACGAGCGGCGCTTTAATACGTCCAGTCAACTTCAGGCCTACGTGGATCAAGCAAAAATTGGCCAACGCTTGAAGGTCAGCCTACGTCGTGGTGAACAGTCTCAAACTATAACCATCAAAGCAGCAGAGCTAGATCTAGATAATTAGACTGACATTTCATCTGAGCATAAAAAAGCTAGGAAAATTTTCCTAGCTTTTTTATGCTTATTCAATTTCAGAACTCTGCCAAAAGCTTTAGCAGCCTCAGCTTGCTAGGGCGAACCACTAGGGCGCAGCTGTCTGATCATCAATCAAAGCATTATCA
Organism: Cyanobacteria bacterium P01_H01_bin.26; assembly: GCA_038748225.1. Classification (GTDB taxonomy): domain Bacteria; phylum Cyanobacteriota; class Cyanobacteriia; order Phormidesmidales; family Phormidesmidaceae; genus Leptothoe. The sequence goes on from JBCDJC010000011.1 coordinate 17,403, forward strand.
TCCAAGAAGGGTGACGGTGGAGTTTGGGACTCCGCCGCATTAGGATTAGCACCTCCCTCTGTAGAGCTTCCCACCATGTCATCAGCAAACATATTGAGGCCACCTTCACGATCATAGGCACGGGCAGTACGATCATCGAGAACCATATCCTGCAAAGCCATATCATCCGACAAAAATGTCTTGTCAAATGAAGGATCGATTTCAGGCGTTGCTCTTTCTTCGTAGGCATTAAATCCCGTACCAGCAGGAATTAGACGCCCAATAATAACATTCTCTTTGAGACCACGTAGCCAGTCAGACTTGCCCTCAATAGCGGCCTCCGTCAGAACCCGAGTTGTTTCCTGGAAACTTGCTGCTGAAATAAAGCTATCGGTGTTTAGCGAAGCCTTAGTAATTCCTAACAGGACAGGAGTATACTCCGCCGGAGCACCCCCAGTAATAGACATCGCTTCATTGACCTGCTCTAGCTGACGAATCTCAACCAGCTCACCTGGCAACATGGTAGTATCACCGCCATCCTCCACTCGAGCCTTAGAGGTCATCTGTCGAACAATCACCTCAATATGCTTGTCAGCAATGTCAATCCCCTGGGACTGATATACCGACTGTACTTCATTCACCAAGAAGGTTTGCACCTGCTGGAGACTAATCATGGCAGACTCATGGACGCCCTTAGTCTCGCGATGGTATTTGAAGAAAAACTCCAGGATTTGATGAGGGTTTAAAGGTCCATCCGTTAAAGGCTCAGCCAGACTAACCTGTTGTCCGTCAGATACAATCATTGGCTGTCCCGGTGCAATGGGATACTCAGTCATTACACCATCGTCTTCAACGATCTTCACCTCTACCGTCTCATCACCGCCATAAACGACCTGCGCATTACCAGGACGTTCCGCCAAAACACATGCCTCCTTGGGTTTCCGCGCCTCCAGCAGCTCTTCAATACGAGGTAGACCTTGAATAATGTCCCCGGTCTTGGCGCGCTCAAAGATGAGTAGCACCAAGTTGTCACCGCGCTGGACCAAGTCCCCATCTTCAATATGCAGTACAGCACCCGTTGATACTCGATAGGGTCGAGCAATACGTAGAACAATACTGCTATCGTTCACAGCAACCACCTGGCCAGACTCTTCAGAAAAAATGTCGTCAGCCAAAGGATAACCATCTACCAACAGATCACCTTTTTCCACAGTCGGTGACTTGCCAGCAAGATCAACGGTCACCAGATCGCTATCGCGGACAACCAATATACGACGTACTGACTCAACATCTTTGCGGATACCGCGTACTTCTCCAGCTTCCTTAGACTGAATTTCAGTACGTGCCACTACAGCACCAGGCTGAATTTCCATTCCCTCCTCTACCAGTAAGCGAGTTTGGGTACTTCCTTGCGTCTGGTCAGCAGAAATGTCACGACGAATGACCAGGGTCTCTAAGATCACAAGCTGTAGACGTTGAACATCAGCATCGTTTTGATCGCTGACTAGCTCAATATCTGCGGTCAGCTGGGACCCTTCGTTGTCAATGTTGAGAACTAATTGAGTTCGTAAAATTTCAACACTATCAACCGACTTAACACGCTCACCATCCTTAAAGAACAGTCGCTGAACTGCGCCAATACTAATGGAATTATCTTCACTGTCGCTGACAGAATATTGGCTTGGCACGTTTGGCACATCCGGCACTTCAAATTCCTGAACAGGGCGCAACAGCAGCGCTGCGCCTTCAGGCGTTTCCACATACTCAACAAATCGAAGAGCCTCAGCCGTGACGCCAGGAATGACCTCCTCACCTGTGCTGACTAGCACACCATCTTTACCGCTAGCCGCATCTGGGCTATCCACCATGTGAATATCCCCTGGCTTAATGACAATTTCCCTTAGAATGTCATTTTTTTGAGTGACCTCAACCACACCACTAATCTGGCAGAAGATGTCCTTTACAACCTCAGTACCCGCTTCAATGTATTGACCATCTTCAACCATCAAAAGCGAGATGTCCTTATTAACCTCGTGAGCTTCCTCCGGTATCCAGAGGAGCGTTCCTCCTTTGGTAACTTCGTATCCCTGCTTACCCTTACTTTTCTTAGCAATTTCGATACCTGAGAACTTGATGATTCCGCCACTCTGAGTGTGATAAGTATCGTCTACTAGTTCTGCTATGACCTGACCACCAACGACCTTGGCACCTGGTGTAGCAATTAGGGAATAGCGAGTACCTTTATCCGTCTGTAAAAAGTAATGCTCACGTCCCTGCCCGCTCTCAACTTCGACCTCGGTGCCATCAAGCATCACCGAAGCTGTAATAATCTCAACTTCACGACTGCCTTTGCTATCGGAGCGATCGGGTAGCCTCACTACTCCTCCCCGCTCAGTAACAATTTTGGTTTCTGCCAAAATTCCGCTAGACTCTACCGTGTCGCCGTTCTGGACCGTCGGTTCCGCACCCGGCGGCAAGTTGTAAACCTCACCTGAGAGCACCCACAGCAGGCCACCGCGCTGAGCTAACTTCGTGATGTTGCCCTGACGATCTTTTTTCTCTTCCTGCACTAGACCAGAAAACAGAACCTCACCCGACATATCGGATGTTACGTCCTTACTAGCCTTTTCAGTTACCTTACGGACCCGACCAGTGGTAGGCAATTCAGCAATCAGGTCACCTTTGCTCAAGAGGGCGCCATCTGCCACAAAGACGATTGAACCCTGAGGTAAAGAAACCGAACGAGTTTTCCCGCTCTCCATGACTATTTTGGCGTCTGTATTTGACTCCATCACCAGGGCGTCTTCACCATGACGAGTTCGAAAGGCACGACTCCTTAATGCTTCTGGCATCTGAAACTGTCCAGCAACTTTGGCCCGTACCTGGGGCGCTAATTCTCCAGTAAACGTTCCTCCTGTGTGGAACGTACGCATAGTGAGCTGGGTACCGGGCTCACCAATAGATTGGGCCGCAATAATACCAACAGCTTCACCCAAATCCACCATATGGGAATGGGCTAAGCTCCAGCCATAGCAGTGCTGACAAACAGAGCGTGCCGCTTCACATGTAAGAGCAGAGCGAACCTTTACCTCCTTAATCCCAGAATCATCAACGGCCTTAGCCATATCCGCATCCATGGGTTTATTGCGAGGCACCACTACCTCGCCAGTTTTGGGATGAATCGCGTCTTCTGCTAGTACTCGGCCTAACAGCTTATCCTCTAAAGAAATCAGTACCCGCTCGCCATCTGTCATTGCACTCAATGGAATGCAGCGGTCTGTTCCACAATCAATTTCACGGATAATGACATCTTGGGAAACATCCACAAGACGACGGGTCAAATAGCCTGAATCCGCTGTCCGAAGAGCAGTATCTACCAAGCCTTTGCGTGCACCATAGGATGAAATGATGTATTCGGTAACAGTCAGTCCCTCTCGGAAGTTGGTTTTAATGGGTAGGTCAATGATTTCCCCCTGGGGATTGGCCATCAATCCCCGCATACCCACCAACTGACGTACCTGGGAAATATTACCGCGAGCCCCAGAAAAGGCCATCATATAAACTGAATTGAGCGGGTTATTTTCCTTGAAGTTACGAACAACTTCATCCTTTAGCTCTTCACTGGTTTCGTTCCACGTATCAATCACCTTTTGGAAGCGCTCTACTTCGGTAATTTCGCCTCGGGTATAGCGCTCTTCAGTATCTCGGATTTCTTGCTCCGCAGCCTCAAGCAACTGCCGCTTACTCGGGGGCACCTGCAAATCATCAACACTGATGGATACACCGGCACGGGTAGCATATTTGAAGCCAAGCGACTTAATTTCATCGGCCATAGCCGATGTACGGGCCGTACCATAATTATCAAACGACCAAGAAATTAGGTTTTTAAGCTGCTTCTTGTCAATAATACGGTTGCGAAAAATGATGGCTCCGGCTTGTTCGTTACCTTGCTCTGCCATGGGGAACTCTCTGCCTCAAAGTGCTAACAGCTAATGGATGGATATATGAGAAAACGGGTCTATGGGCTTAACTAGCAAGTGCCGCATGAACAGCATGGTTATAAATGATGCGCCCAGGGGTCGTATAGAGATGCTGCGATAGGAGATTGCCGTCACTGTCTTCGCGCACGCGTCGATTCTGATAGCGCTTAGTCACCATGCCATCTCCGTTATCAATTACCTCAAGCGGATCGCCGTCGGACTCCACAGGTCCATCAAAACGGAGCCACACCCAAGAATGAAGTCCCACCATACCTTGCTCGTAAGCAATGATGGCATCTTCCATGCTAGCAAAATGGGAGTCAGCTCCTTTTTGTTCATAGGGGTTTTCTGCCGTCAGATAGTAGCAGCCCAGTACCATATCCTGACTAGGCGTAATAATCGGCCGCCCCGTAGCTGGTGACAGCACGTTATTAGATGCCAGCATCAGTAAACGAGCCTCGGACTGAGCCTCCAGCGATAGGGGAACGTGGACAGCCATTTGGTCACCATCAAAGTCGGCATTAAAGGCGGGACAAACCAGGGGATGCAGCTGCAGAGCACGCCCTTCCACCAGCATAGGCTCAAATGCCTGAATCCCAAGACGGTGAAGGGTTGGTGCCCGATTGAGCATCACCGGATGATTTTCAATTACCTCCTCCAATACTCCCCAAATGCTCGGATCGTTGCGCTGGATGAGTTTCTTCGCAGCTTTGATATTATTGACTAACCCTTGGCGGATCAGACGATGAATCACAAATGGCTGAAATAGCTCAATCGCCATCTCACGAGGCAGGCCACACTGATGGATTTTTAGCTTAGGACCAACCACAATTACCGAACGGCCAGAATAGTCCACCCGCTTACCAAGTAAGTTTTGGCGAAAACGTCCCTGCTTACCTTCAATAATATCCGAGAGCGATTTCAGGGGGCGATTGTTAGCACCTACCACCGTTCGACCACGACGCCCATTATCAATCAGGGCATCGACAGCCTCCTGAAGCATCCGCTTCTCATTACGGACAATAATTTCAGGAGCTAGAATCTCCTGCAGCCTTGCCAGTCTATTGTTTCGGTTAATTACTCGACGATAGAGGTCATTGAGGTCAGACGTAGCAAATCGACCACCATCTAACTGAACCATTGGACGCAGATCGGGTGGAATCACAGGAATCACATCCAGTACCATCCAGTCTGGCCGTGAGCCAGTCGCGATAAAGTTATCGATCACCCGCAGGCGTTTAATCAACTTCGCACGCTTCTGTCCCTTGGCATTGGCAATGTTTTCTCGCAGTTGCTCAGCTACCGACTCAAGTTCCAGGTCCTGCAGCAGACGTTGCAGTGCCTCTGCCCCAATGCCTACCTCTATCCCGGAGAGATCGGACTCTTCATCATAAAGCTGATCCTCAATCTCAATCCACTGATCTTCTGTAAGAAGCTGCTTATAGCTGAGGCTATCGGCATTTCCTGCGTCTAAAACAACATAGGCATTGAAATAGACAATTTGCTCCACATCCCTCAGGGGCATATCAAGCAAAATTGCGATATAGCTAGGGATACCCTTGAGATACCAGACATGGGCGACAGGAGCAGCTAGTTTGATATACCCCATCCGGTGACGGCGCACCCGCGACTCGGTCACCTCTACTCCGCAGCGCTCACATACGATTCCACGGTGACGTACACGTTTGTACTTACCGCAGTGACACTCCCAATCCTTTGCTGGTCCGAAAATGCGCTCACAGAACAGCCCATCCATTTCAGGTTTGAGTGTTCTGTAGTTAATCGTTTCAGGCTTTGTTACCTCGCCCACAACTGTACCGTTAGGGAGCGTGCGCTCGCCCCACTGACGAATACGGTCGGGCGAAGCCAAACCGATTTTGACATAGTCAAAGCGCTGTTCTAGTTTCGGCATTCTGTTTGATTCCTTGTACGCGGCCTGTGAATTAGGGCATGGTTACGAGTTAGAAGATGAGTCCGAGCGTTAACAAAGGCTGGTATTGTACGCATGCACGCTGCCAACCGTCAGGAAAACGCTCAACCCACTTACTAAGGACTAAAGCTGTGGCTCTTCAATACTCGGGGCAGCAGCTGGTGCAGTCGGAGAAGATTCAGATGATTCGTCCCGCGAAATAGATTCATAGGTAGGACGCGATGGTGAGCGCCGATTGATGGAATCTGACATCAGGTCAACCTCCACATCACGGCTGGTGCCATCCTCCTGGGTCTCTAGTTTATGGACAGCGATATCTAAACAGAGTGACTGCAGCTCACGCATTAATACTTTGAAAGATTCGGGCGTACCCGGTCGAGGAATGGCCTTGCCTTTGACGATGGCATTTAGGGCTTCATTACGACCTTGCATATCGTCGGATTTGACGGTTAGCAGCTCCTGCAGGGTATAGGCCGCACCAAAGGCTTCAAGCGCCCAAACTTCCATTTCCCCAAAGCGCTGTCCTCCTTGCTGAGCTTTACCCCCCAGAGGTTGCTGGGTAACCAGGGAGTAGGGGCCAGTAGAGCGGGCATGAATCTTATCATCCACCAGGTGAACTAGCTTCAGCATATAGGGTTTACCCACGGTGACAGGACGATCAAACGGCTCACCTGTACGACCATCATAGAGTTGAATTTTGCCCGGGTCATCAGGGTTGAATACCCAGTCATTGCCAGTGGCGTCACGAGCATCCTGAAGCTTGCCATGGGTAGTTTCCAAGGAAGCCTCCTCACCATACATTTCGTCAAAGGGCGTAATCTTGAAGCGGGCACTGAGATTTTCTCCAGCCCAGCCCAACAGGCACTCAAATACCTGACCCACATTCATACGGGACGGTACACCTAAAGGATTGAGGACGATGTCAATTGGGGTGCCATCAGGTAGGTAGGGCATATCTTCAATCGGCAAAATACGGGAAATAATCCCCTTGTTGCCGTGACGACCAGCCATCTTGTCGCCCACCTGAATCTTACGTTTTTGAGCAACATAGACCCGAACAACCATGTTGGCACCAGGGGGAAGTTCATCCCCTTGCTCACGAGTAAAAACGCGAACGTCCACTACACGACCCTTTTCACCATTGGGTACCCGTAGGGAATTATCCCTAACATCCCTAGCTTTTTCACCAAAGATCGCCCGCAGCAGCTTTTCCTCTGGGGGCTGGTCGGACTCACCCTTGGGGGTCACCTTACCGACTAAAATATCGCCCGAGGTAACCCAGGCACCAATCCGAATAATGCCGGTCTCATCAAGCTGCCGCAGAGCATCTTCACCAACGTTAGGAATCTCACGGGTGATTTCCTCCGGTCCTAGCTTGGTCTGACGAGCTTCGATCTCAAATTTCTCAATATGGATAGAGGTGTAAAGGTCGTCGTACACCAGACGCTCGCTCAGGAGAATCGCATCCTCATAGTTGTAGCCTTCCCAGGGCATGTAGGACACCAGGACGTTTTGCCCCAGGGCAATCTCCCCCCCCTCAGTCGCTGAACCATCGGCCAGTACCTGGCCAGCCACCACCTTGTCTCCAGCAAACACCAAAGGTCGCTGATTTAAGCAAGTATCCTGGTTAGAGCGCTGATACTTTTGTAACTCTTGGGCATATTTCCGCCCCGAAGCATCAGTAATGACCACCTTTGTGGCATCGAGGAAGGTAACCTCGCCGTCAACGGGGCTAATCACTACCATGCCAGAATCCCGAGCGGCCTGAGCTTCTAACCCTGTGCCCACCAGGGGTCGTTCCGGACGAAGCAGGGGGACTGCCTGACGCTGCATGTTTGAACCCATCAGGGCACGGTTGGCGTCGTCATGCTCCAGGAAAGGGATTAGAGAAGTCGCTACCGAAATAATTTGAACCGGTGAGACTGCAACATAGTCCACCTCGGAGGTCGCCGTGGTAATAAAATCTTGACGGTATCGTACAGGCACAGACTCACCCAGGATATTTCCATCAATATCAATGGGGATATCACCGGGGGCTACTCGAAAGTCATCCTCTTCGTCAGCGGTCATATAGGTTGATGGCAGATCCTTTCGGATACGACCTTCATCAACCTGGAAAAAGGGTGTTTCGATAAAGCCAAAATCATTGACGCGAGCGTGGGTAGCAAGAGAGCCAATCAACCCCGCGTTAGGACCCTCAGGTGTCTCAATTGGACAAATCCGACCGTGATGGGAGGGGTGAATATCTCGAACGGCAAACCCTGCTCGCTCACGGGTTAGACCACCAGGGCCTAGGGCACTGATACGTCGCTTGTGGGTAAGCTCAGCCAAAGGATTTGTCTGGTCCATAAACTGAGACAGCTGGCTAGAGCCAAAAAACTCTTTAATTGCAGCAACCAGCGGCTTAGGATTCACCAACGACGCTGGCGTTAATGAGTCAGCATCGGATACGGTCATCCGTTCGCGAATAATTCGCTCCAAACGATTGAGCCCGACACGAACCTGGTTTTGTAATAGCTCGCCAACAGACCGAACTCGCCGATTACCCAGGTGATCGATGTCATCGATGATGCCAATATCAAACTCTAAATTGATTAGATAGTCGATAGCGGCCAGTACATCCTGCGGAGTTAGGACACGGACAGCGTCGGGTACGCTCAGCCGAAGTTTCCGGTTAAGCTTGTAACGTCCTACTTTGCCTAAATCGTAACGCTTGGGGTCAAAGAAGCGGGAGTTTAAGAGCTGCTGACCACCCGATACCGTTGGCGGTTCACCAGGGCGGAGTTTTCGATACAGCTCTAAGAGAGCTTCCTCTTCGCTAAACTGACCTTCCTTTTCAATGGTTTTTTGAAAGTATTCAGGGTGGCGCAGGGAATCAAAAATTTCCCCATCACTCAATCCCAATGCCTTGAAAAGAACCTGAGCAGAAAGCTTTCTGGTCTTATCAATTCGAACCCAAACCAGATCGTTTTTGTCAGTTTCAAACTTGAGCCAGGCCCCCCGGTTGGGAATCAGATTGGCATTGTAGGTGCGACGACCGTGCTTATCGGTTTCAGCCTTGTAGTAAACACCGGGACTGCGCACAATTTGATTGACGATCACTCGCTCAGCACCGTTGATGATAAAGGTGCCGCGATCGGTCATTAGGGGCAGGTCACCGATAAATACTTCCTGCTCTTTAATTTCCCCAGTTTCCTTGTTAATGAGACGCGTAGGGACGTACATTTGTACTGAGTACGTGCTGTCGCGACGTTTAGCCTCATCGACCATGTATTTGGGGCTTTTGAGCTTGTAGTCCTTACCCAGGAAATGCAGCTCCAGCTTGCCCGTGTAGTCGGTGATAGGAGAGAAACTCTCAAGTTCCTCGATGAGACCTTCTTGCAAAAACCAGCGAAAGCTAGAGCGCTGAATTTCAACTAAGTCAGGCAGTACAAAGGAGGATTGGGAAATGGTTAGGTCAGTCATTCGTCTCCTCGAGCAGGTCAAGCCTTGATAAACAGGGTGTAAAAATGAAAGATAAAAGGGTCTAATTAAACCAAAAGGAAAAAGTGCTAAGTTACAGACACCAAAATGACTACATATCCCTAACGGGCAATGCAGTAAAATTGATATTTTGCAGGTGTCTTGCTAGCATCCGACGGATGGGACTGGGCACAATGGGCAATTGTTAAAAGCAACCGCTAGGCATCAACAGTAGGGAAAGGATGAGTGGAAAAAATAGACTCGCTGGCTGCCATTAGGCTAACGCATAGCCGAGGTAGTATATCACAAATCACCAATGTAATTTAATATTTTGTCAACTTTCCTGGCAGTATGGGCATCAAAACAGGTGCCACTTAAATCTCAACAGACTTGCCCATACAACTTTGCCATTAAATGCTTTGCATACCGCCAATCGTAGTGGACAAGCGTCACTGGGCGATCGCAAACGAGGCATCGGGCAATTTAAACAGCTCCCGAGCATTGGCGGTGGTTTGAGCCGCAAGCACCTCAAGGGGCACCCCCCGCAGCTTGGCGACAAACTCGGCGACGTGACGCACGTTGGCCGGCTGATTGCGCTTCTGGCTACGTTTTGGCACTGGCGTTAAAAAGGGGCAATCGGTCTCCACCAGGATGCGATCGCACCCCACCATCTGAGCTGAGGCCTGCACCTGGGAAGCGCTCTTAAACGTCACAATGCCGCTAAAACTAATGTAGAACCCCAGGTCTAAAAACCACTGGGTTTCTTCTGGTGTACCGGTCCAGCAGTGCATTACCCCCTTTACAGGGCCGTGTTCTTGCCAAAATGCCTGCAGCACATCGCACATCGTCACAGCCGCATCCCGACAGTGGATAATCACAGGCAGCCCCAACTCATAGGCAACCAGCAGCTGAGCCCGAAAAGACTCAAGCTGACAGGCCTGGTCGTCGGCTTTGAAGAAATCCAAACCGGTCTCCCCAATGGCGACCACCCGACTATCCGATAGGGCCAGCTGGCGAATACGCGTCGCTATGTCCGGCGTCCACTTGTCCATGTCCAATGGATGTAGACCCACGGCAAAAGACACCTCACCAAACCGATCGGCAATGGCTTGGATTCCGTCAAACTCCGATGGCTCCACACAGGAATGCACTAGATGGACCACACCTGCCTGTCGCCAGGCAGAGGCCACATCATCTAGGTCGGGCTGAAAGCTATCAAAGTTGATGTGAACGTGGGTATCAACCAGCTGCATGGTTTATGAGGATGAAACCGCTTCGTGCTTTTTGAGGGCGTGGGCAATTCTAGACTTGCGACGGGCGGCCGCATTTTTATGAATGCTGCCGCGCTTAACGGCCTTATCGATCTTGCTAAAGGCAGCTGACATGGAGGTATTGACAGCCTGCTTTTTCTCATCTGAAGGATCGTCAGCATACTCGCCTAAAGCGGCGTAGTAATTCTTTGTCAGGGTTTTAACCGCTGACTTATAGGACTTGTTTCGTAGACGATTGCGCTCCGTAATCTGAATGCGCTTGAGCGCGGATTTAATGTTTGCCACTATCTGCCACTTTAGTTTTCGTCAGAGTCTATGATTATAGCATCAAAGAATATGATTAAAGTCCTTAGAACCTATTTATGGAGTCAGACAATCCGCCTGCCTCCATAAATCCGCGCTAAGCTATAACAGTCATAACTTTTCCCCTCCTCGCCACCCGCCTCAATGTTGCGAACTCTGTACAAGCTCAGCGAAGCGCAGGCTGAACTCCAGCGTATTTGCGATCGCATCCACACCGATCAGGTGGTTGAGCAAGAAACCACCGTTCGAGAAATTCTGAGCGCCGTCCGCCGCTCGGGGGATGAGGCTCTTCTGCATTACACCGCCAAATTTGACCATCAAACCCTGACCCCAAGCACCCTCCGCATCAGCGGGGCTGAGATTGACACCGCCTATCAGCAAGTCTCCAGCGAGCTACTACAGGCAATCCGCCTGGCCTGCCAAAATGTCAGGGCGTTTCATCAGCAACGGCTACCTAAAAACTGGGTCACCTTTGAAGACAATGGCGTTGTGCTGGGCAAACGTTACACCCCCGTCGCCCGTGCTGGCATCTACGTACCCGGCGGTCGAGCCGCCTACCCCAGTACGGTCATCATGAACGCCATTCCGGCCCATGTGGCAGGTGTAGAGCGTCTGGTGATGGTTACCCCCACCCCCAAAGGTGAGATCAGCCCGGCGGTGCTAGTGGCCGCCCAGGAAGCTGGCGTGCAGGAAATCTATCGTGTGGGCGGGGCCCAAGCCGTGGCTGCCCTAGCCTACGGTACCGCAACCATCCCCAAAGTCGACATTATTAGCGGTCCCGGCAACATCTATGTCACCCTGGCCAAAAAGCATGTGTACGGTACCGTCGGCATCGACTCCCTGGCCGGTCCATCGGAGGTTCTGATCATTGCCGATCACACCGCCAACCCCACCCATGTGGCCGCCGATCTGCTAGCCCAGGCTGAACACGATCCCATGGCAGCGGCGATTTTATTAACCACCGATAGCAAGCTAGCCGACAAAGTAGTGCTTGAGGTCAATCGACAGCTGGTTGGACACCCCCGGCAGATCGCCACCGAAAAAGCGATTGCCCACTACGGCATTGCCGTCGTTGTTGAATCCTTAGACGTGGCGGTCAAACTCTCCAACCAGTTTGCTCCCGAACATCTCGAACTGGAGGTTGACGATCCTTGGTCGCTGCTGGAGCAAATTACCCAGGCCGGGGCCATCTTCCTGGGCCATGACACACCGGAGGCCGTTGGCGACTACCTGGCCGGGCCTAACCATACCCTACCCACCTCTGGGGCCGCCCGCTATGCTTCTCCCCTGAGTACAGAAACGTTTATGAAGCATTCCAGCCTGATTCAGTATTCAAAGTCGGCCCTTAGCAATGTTGCTGATGCTATCGATGCGTTGACCTCAGCCGAAGGGCTACCGTCCCACGGGGATTCAGTCAGGCTCCGGGTAGAGCCGTCTGACTAGGCTAGTCCCACACGGGGCGTCTGGCTACAGAGCGTCTGGCTACAGAGCGTCTGGCTTAGGAGACGTCTTCTCGGCGCTTTTGGACCGCCAGAAATAGCTGCAGCCTTAGCAAACTGGTCGTCTGGGCAATGTTGAGGGGCAGTGTGGATACCCCTTCGAGCCGGGACTGTACCCAGCCATCGCCCCAGTGCCACTCATGAAAACCGTCTACGCCACGGTGGAGCAAAAATCGAATCGTACTCCCAGAGCAGGCTTCAATTGTGTGATCGATGCGAATAGGGCCAACATAGCTAGAAAATGTCTGCCCCACCCGCAGCGGTGCTTTGAAACTCTCAGAAAATTGCTGTGGCCAGAGCCATTGCCGCAGATGCTCGGGCTGAACCAGGCTTCGCCGTAGTTGGGCAACGGTCGCATCAATTTCAATCCGCAGGGTACTTTGCTGATAAATCCCAAACATGGCGTTAGATAGCTTTTTTGAACAGTGACACAGGTGATAGAACCTTAAATAACCGCTAGGCTGACGCGACGGCTCTACCCCTACAATATTAAATATTAAGAACTGTAAGCAAAACCAAACCTATGGCGGACCAGCTCATTCGAGCAGTAGCAGCAAATGGCGGTATTCGAGTGGTTGGAGCTGTCACCACCCGTTTAGTCGAAGACGCAAGAACTCGCCACAGACTCTCCTATGTTGCCACAGCGGCCCTGGGCAGAACCTTAACGGCTGGGGCCTTACTGGTCTCCAATATGAAACGGGCAGACTCCCGCATCAACCTTCAGATCAAGGGGAACGGTCCCCTCGATGGCATTTTAGTGGATGCTCGGCTGGATGGCAGCGTCCGGGGCTATGTGGGCAACCCATCGGTGGAGCTGCCCCTCAATCCCCAGGGCAAACTCGATGTCGGCACCGCCGTTGGCCCCAGGGGCTATCTCTATGTGGTACGTGATTCTGGCCTGGGGTACCCCTACACCAGTACGGTAGAGCTCGTATCGGGAGAAGTTGGCGACGATCTCACCCAGTACCTGGCGACATCAGAGCAGACACCTTCAGCCTTAGTTTTAGGGGTCTTTGTCGATAAAAATGGAGTCGAAGCGGCGGGTGGCCTGTTGCTCCAGGTTCTCCCCAAGGCATCCCTCGATGAGCGTTTGGTTGCCACCTTAGAGTCTCGGATTTCATCCCTAACTGGGTTCACACCCATGTTACGGGCTCAAAAAACACTGCCTGAGATTTTTGAAGACCTGGTGGGGGATATGGGGTTGCAAATCTTCCCAGAAACTCAGCTGCTGCGGTTTCACTGTCCCTGCGATGGTCAACGGATGCTGTCTGCCCTCAAGCTACTAGGAGAGGATGAGCTGCAGGATATGATCGACAAACGTGAGCCCGCCGAAGCCATCTGTCACTTTTGTGGAGATACCTATCAGGCTGAATGCGATCGCCTAAGCGATCTCCTGGCAGAACTCAAAACAGAGAAGATAAATCGGGCCTAGGGGGCTTACACCTTAGCCATGCGGCGATAGGCAGCGGCCACAGCATCATCACCTCCGACATTACCCGGAAATAGCACCACTGGCAGGTTAGGAAACCTGGGATGGTCAGCGGAGGTGGTAACCACCGAAACACCGGGAATAACCTGCCCCAGCAACCGAGCTGAGGTCAGCGCCAGCCCGTTGCTCAGGGTGTCGTTGGAGGTGATACCACCTTTACTAATCAGAAATCCCAGCTCCCCAGGCAGACCCCGGACAATATCCATCAGCATGTTGGAAATGGCTTCGCCAAACGCCAGTCGGCGGGTAGCATCGGCAAAGGTCAGCTCTTGACGGCTGGTGTAGACCACCGCCGTTTGCCCTTGGTCATAGACAGCTTGCACCTGGGTTAAGATATCAGCCACCATGACCGGAGCCTGATCCGGGTTCTCTTTGAGACGGACCGCATTGACCTCTAACCCGGTCACACCTGGCTGCTGTAAAAGATACTCCAGCTGGCGGGTTGTTTTTTTGACATGGGAACCAACTAAAATCACCCCCGGATTGTGACCACGGGTGTAGCGGGCCATGTCACTGGCGGCAATCGGCTGGGGTGGCAGGGCGGCGAGGGATGTGAGCAAACTGGCGGCGCTACGAAAGAGAAACTTTTTCCCTTGGGCAGCCGCCGCCAACAACTCTTGGGAGAAGCGGTCCAGATCGTTCTGCTGTCCAGCATCTACTGCTACGCAAACGTTGTTATAGAGCTCTCCTAATCGATCTTTTGTTCCCGATTGAAGTACGTCTAGGGTAAACCGTTCGACTTGGGCGGCGGCAATGTTTCCTCCTGTCTTTTCAGCGACATAGTCGGGCAAATAGCTATGGCTATAGCCAAACACAGAATCCTTTGCAAACTCGGTTTTGTGCACAGGGGTACGTCCCCCATCGGCCTCAATATAGTGGGTGCTATCCAGGGTAATGCGTCCCGCCTCAAAAAATGCTGGCACCATAAAGTGAGCATCAAAGGGGCCTAGCTCCGCTGCGATCACATCCGTTTCTAGGGGATAGTGTCCCCGCAGGGTCGAGTCCGAACGGCTCACCACCAGATACTCTTGGGTATTGGTTTGGGTTAACGCCTGCTTGAGGTTGCGACAGACCTGACGGGTCGTACGTTCGGCGTCAGCCGGGGTGAGGGCACGGGTGTTGGCCAAAATAAAGAAAATCGGCGAATCGTCCAGCAGCCCCTGGACAAGAGTGTCCACGTCCCACTTCAGCAGCAGCAAACAGCTATGGACCGTCTGGGACCCGGTCGGGTCGTCATCGATAGCAATTATTTTGGGCCGGTTAGAATCGGACATGGGACAAGGGCGTAGGGACATCCATCAGCCTAGTACTATGGCGGACCCAAGAACCAGCTTTTTTTACAGGTCAGCCCCTCGTCTGTATCCAGGGGGCTCAGGGCGTCGGCCAGTGCTATTCCTGCGGGTTTGGCACAGCCTTGAGGTTGTCGAGCAGCTGTCCAAAGCTCTCGGGGGGAACCCCTGGTGGTACCAGCAAACCACCTAGCAAAAAGCTCGGCGTGCTGCGTAGCCTGAGCTGGGTCGCCAGGGCTATATCAGCATCCACGGCGGTCTGGGCCGCTTCACTGTTGCGATCGCGATTAAACTGCTCCACATCAAGTCCAATTTGCTCAGCCAGTTCCTGATACAGGGACTCTCCCAGGCGATCCTGGTTGGCAAATAAACCATTGTGATAAATCCAAAACTGATCCTGCTGGCCGGCTGCCCAGGACGCCTTTGCCGATGGCACCGCCTCAGGGTGAATATTTTCAAGGGGCAGATGCTTGTACACATAGAGCACCTCCTCACCCCGCTCATCCACAAAGTCTTTCATGTGAACGGAGGCCACTGCGCAAAACGGACATTCAAAGTCAGAGAACTTTACCACCACCACCTCGGCACCGGGATTTCCCTTAGTGGGCGACTCCCCAATAAAGGTGGCCCGATCCATGGTTGCCAGCACCTGGTTGATCTCTTCCTGGCGAGCTTGCCAATCCGCCTGGGCTGCCTCTAGATCCGCCTCGCTAGCAGGGGGCTCCTGAACTTCGGGGGTCTCCGCAGCGCCGGTCGCATCGGTCGCATCGGTCGCAGCGTTACAGCTGACCAGCAGCAGCAGGCCAACGGCGGCAGCCGTACGCATTAAACCCGTTTTGAATGCCATGGAGAGCACTGACAATAGCAACCCATTAAAGCTAACACTTTGCCTTATTGTTGGGGAAATAGGGAGATAGAAACATGAGCGGAGATACCCCCGTCAGGCTGTTGGTCACCTTGGGAGATATGGCGGGCATTGGCCCCGAGGTAGTCCTCAAGGCACTACCTCGGATGGCCCAGACAGCGGCAATGCCAAAAATCACCCTGGTGGGCAATCGGCAACAGCTCACCAGCATCAGCCAGCGTCTGCAGCTGCCCCTGGGGGACTATCCGATGATTGATGTGCCCCTGGAAACCGGCCAGACCCTTTGCTCGGGTCAGGGCGATGCCGTCAGCGGCGACCTCAGCTTTCGCAGTTTGCAAACCGCTATCTACAGCTGTATCCAGGAGGGTTACGACGGTATTGTTACCGCCCCCATTGCTAAATCCGCCTGGCTCGCAGCCGGGCACCGCTATCCTGGCCAAACCGAGCTGCTGGCAGAAATAGCCGGGGTCAGTCGGTTTGGCATGCTGTTTGTGGCCCGCTCCCCCATCACCCAGTGGACGCTGCGCACGCTGCTGGCCACCACCCACATTCCCCTAAAGCAGGTGCCTGCAGCCCTGACACCGACGCTTATGACACTCAAACTGGAGCTGTTGCTGGGGTGTCTAGACCAGGACTTTGGGATCGAGCAGCCGAGGATTGCGATCGCAGGTCTTAACCCCCACAGCGGCGAGCTGGGTCAGCTGGGCCGAGAGGAAGTAGACTGGCTGATTCCCTGGCTTAATCACCAGCGGCAACGATTTCCCCACATTACCCTGGATGGACCGGTGCCCCCCGATACGCTGTGGGTGACTCCGGCCCGGGCCTGGCAGCAAGACCACCAGGCCCACCATGGCTATCTCGCCCTGTACCACGATCAGGGTCTGATCCCAGTTAAAATGCTGGCCTTTGACCAGGCGGTCAACACCACCATTGGCCTACCCTTTATTCGCACATCCCCCGACCATGGCACCGCCTTTGACATTGCCGGTCAGGGCATAGCCCGCCCTGACAGTATGGTCGCCGCCATCGACCTAGCCGTTGAGCTGGCCTACCAGCGGCGGGCCGCTTGCCTCCCCGTTTGAGGTCGCCCCCCTAGCCAAATAAACCCAGCTGCTGGGGTGGGGGCTGAATCAAAGACCAAGGCAAGGGCGGTACAGTCACGCCAGAATTTTCCAGCTGCGCTTGAAAGTAGCGAGCAATGGCAGGCGATCTGGCCTCCATGGGACAGTGCACAAAAAAGTACACCGACAGCCCCTGGGCCAGCCAGTCACCCACCCGCTGTACCCACCCGGCTAAAAAGTCACGGTTGCGATCTAGCTCGGGATGGCTAATGTAGCGCACCAAAACAAAGGCTGCGGTCGTCTCCGGCATCAGGGGTACCCGGGGCTTTTTCCGCTCAGAGTGCAGCTGCGGATCGGTTTGTGGATCACTCCAGGTATAGATCGGGCGCGTATCTAGCAGCACCCGCCCCACCCCAAACCGGGTCAATAGGGTGTTTAGCCGGTCTGATTGGGGCGGTTTAAACCAGTCTAAATGACGCACTTCTAGGGCCAGGGGGCTTTCCGGGTGGGGCCAGCTGGCCACAAATTGAGCCAGATCTGAAAACGAACGGGGGCTATAGCTGGGCGGCAGCTGGGCAAATATAGGCCCCAGCCTGGGTCCTAAGCCCTGCATCAGGGTCAAAAAATTACGCGCGACGGCCAGCTGCGGCACCAGGGTCCCCCCATGGGTGACGGTGCGCGGCAGCTTTGGACAAAACCGAAATGTGGCTGGTGTCTGCTCAGCCCAGCGCCGTACGGTCTCAGGTGCGGGCGTGGAATAAAAGGTGGTGTTGCCTTCAACACAGGTCAAACGCTCGCCATACAGCTGCAAAAAATTGGCAGCGCGACTGCCCGCTGGATAAAACTCCCCGAGCCATTCCCTATAGGCCCATACGGCACAGCCCAGGTAAAAATTCGGGCTGCTCACATCGCCTGGGACAATAGCGGGTCTAGCTGCCCACGGCCATCCAGGGCATAGAGGTCGTCACATCCACCGATGTGGCGGTCGTTGATAAAAATTTGAGGAACGCTGCGCCGCTGATTGGCTCGCTCAGCCATCTGGTCGCGGGCGGTGGGATCACCGTCGATTTTATATTCTTGAAATGCTACGCCTTTCCACCACAGCAGCAGCTTGGCCCGAATGCAGTAAGGGCAGGTCTGCCACGTGTAGATTTCTACATTGGCTTTGACAACATCGGGGTTACGGCCTAGCAAACGGTTAAGGAATTGCATGGGGGACCTTGGATGACACACACTGATGCTGGGTTCGCATCTTTATCCTATGGTAAATCTTTTCTAGGCTATCTATCAGCCCTGCAGACTCTGGGCAAAACAGATACTGACTTGATCCGCCCTGGTGTATGAACTTAAACACGACTAGGGCATGATCGCTATCACAACCCCAATCAATATTCATTGGCACAATTAGGTCATTAAGGAATAACGCTTACTGCGGCTCCCACATGGGTGGGAGCCCTTTTTGTATCTGCAGCACAGCAGCGCCATCCTTACCCATATACACACGAGTCGCGACAGACTCAGGAATTTTTCCCCCCTGGGCAAATTTTGACAAGCCGACGGACCATCGATAGGCTTAGGGCTGCCCAACCGATTGGAATGAGTCTATGCTCGACAGCGGCCACAGCGTCAAAGCAGCACTGGCCCAGCGTGACCCCCAAGTCATTGCATCCCTGATGCCCAAGTGGGAGTGGTTTTACAACCATTACTTTCAAGCCAGCACAGATGGCTGGCACCACGTGCCCAAACAGGCCCTATTTGTGGGATCCCATAACGGCGGTTTGGCCGCTCCCGATCTGCTAATGCTGATGGTGGATTGGTTTCGACGCTTTGGGTATCACCGCCCGATGTATGGTCTGATGCACCCCAAGGTCTGGCAGGTTAACCCCGGTTTCGCTCAGCTAGCGGCCCGCTGTGGCGCGGTCCCCGCTCAACCTAAGTTTGCGATCGCAGCCCTCCAGCGCGGTGCCAGCGTCCTGGTCTTTCCCGGCGGCGCCCAGGATGTTTTCCGACCCTACACCCAGCGTCACCAAATCCAGCTAATGCAGCGTACCGGCTTTATCAAACTGGCCCTGCGGGAGCAGGTGCCCATTGTGCCAGTCGTGTCCTGGGGTGCCCACAATACGTTTATTGTGTTGAACAACTGTTACAAGCAGGCCCAGTGGCTCCACCACAAAGGGATACTACCCTGGATTGGCGGCATCGACCCGGAGGTGTTTCCCATCTATCTGGGTTTGCCCTGGGGACTGGCCATTGGCCCGTTACCCCACATTCCGTGGCCCCATCCTATTTACACCCGGGTGTGTCCTCCGATTATTTTTGAGCGCACGGGCCGGTGTGCGGCGCGCGATCGCACCTATGTGCAACAGTGTTATAAACAGGTCGCCGAACAAATGCAAACCGCCCTCAACCAGCTAATCGCCTCTATATAAAAGCTATTGGCAGCATAAAAAACTATTGGCAGCGGCTAGGCGGCAGGGATGAACCGGCATTGATCCGAGAAAAATCATTCAGCTCCAGCGTAGCGCTGGCATAGTAACGTTCTCCCTCGCCGCCCTGGGTACGACGCACCCGTAGGAAGGGAGCAGACCCCCAGGCAGCAAACGTCTCAGCTAGATCGCGGGCGGTGCCATCGGCGGGATAGGCCTGACCACTGACGGTATTGCCACTGATGCGTCCGGTGACGCAAATGGCCTCTCCATCGATATAGCTATAGGTACCAATCAGATCATCACCGGTCTTACGAAAGACAAACAGTACACCACCGCGATTGAGCAGGTCTGAGTCAGAATAAATACGCCCATCCGCCGGACCCGACACATAGCGATAGTTGCCATCGGCCAGGCCAGCAATCGTTTCATAAAAGGTAGCCGGAGTTGAGCTATCGGTGGGACTGCTGGGGGGTTCAGTGCCTAAATTCGGCAGCTCTGGGCGAGGAGCCGCACCCCCTAAATCGGGTAGCTCTGCCGATGGTCCCACCCGGTAGGGAGGCGAAACCACCGCCTCAGCGCGACAAATTAGCGTGTCGTCAATGGGGGCAAATCCATCGGGCTCATCAAACCCCACTAGCTCCTGGTAGTAGGAGGCATCAGTCAACAGCAGCTGGCGAGCCATATCAATGGACCGATTAGGAAAAATCAGCGCTCGCTCCGAGGTGAAAATGGCCTCCACCGGTCCCGGCACAAAGGTACCTAGCTGCTGATAGACCACCTCGGTGGTACCACCAGTCTCCGTCAGGGTAATAAACGTCCGCATACCCAGGGGATTGGGAATACCGGTGCTAGGGTCATAGCTGCAGACAATGGTGGGGCTAGGCTGCGCCTGGAGGGAATGATTGACGGCACCGTACCCCGTGGCAAAGATAAGTGCGGCCAATGCTAGCAAAAATACATGCCTGTAGCGACTCACCATGGACAATAGCTCTCTATAAAGGACTAATCAGATTAAACCGCGTCGCTACCCAGAACTGCGGCATTACCCATAGAAAACCTCAACATTTTTAATAGGTTCCAACAGAGTAGCCCCTAGCGTTCAATAAGCTGAAAACGTTGGGGGTAGTCAGCATCAGAAAACTAACCCACAGGGTTGGGCCAATAGGATCGGAAAAGTCGCTAAAATATTTGCCCACATCAACCTTAGTCCGCACGTCTTTGTACGCACACTTCAGGATGGAATCTTCTAACAAGCAGTACTCAATTTGGCTTTTCGTTAGCGTACTAGCGAGTTTTTTCTTGGGATTAGAGGCCGTTGAGAATGTCTTTAGATATGATTTTTTGATTCAAGATGATGCTAGAAAGCAAGTTGTGTGGCTAGAGCAGTACCTTGACCCTACACTGTTTGACGGGAATCTGATCGCCAATTATTTTCAGTCCGTGCTGCCGGATGGCTACCGCTATCTCTACCGGCTGCTGGCTTTCCTCGGGATATCCCCCATCGGAGCCAGCAAACTTATTCCTGTTTTTTTATATACTGCGATCGCATTTTTCACCTATCGTCTAACAACAACTTTTTTAAGGTCTCCCCTAGCAGGATTCTTTTCGACATCGATTTTGACCTACACACTGATGTTCACAACAGTTGTTTCATCAGCGACTCCTAGGGCATTTTTGAATTTATTTCTTCTGTCATTTTTGTACTATTGGGTACATCGCTCTCAAGTAGGAACGTGGATTAGCCTGCTGTTTTTGGGGCTTTACTATCCCCAAACCATGCTGGTGGCAGCCGGGACAGGCATTTTAAGTCTTGTCCGGTTAGATACCTGGAGAGTCAGGATATCCGCTAATAAAACCTTGATTTACCTGGTGTTTGGTGTAATCGCAATCACGCTGGCATTTGCAGGACACTTTTTATTTCTAAAGACATCGGACTATGGCCCCATCGTCACTCGGGCTCAGGCAGTGACCGATGCAGCCTACTTGAAGGGAGGCAGAAGCAGTTTTTTCTCAGGGTCGTTTTTGGGTTTTTGGCTGTTCGGTGGCAGAAGCGGTATCCTACCGGGTGGTTTTTCGTTTTTTCAGCCCAGGCTCCTACTCATTTGTACAGTGCTCCCCATTCTATGGGCGTTTCCGAAGTATTTCCCCCTAGTCAAGCAGCTCGATAGGAACATCTTTATCCTAGCTAGACTGTTGATAGCATCAGTAGCTCTATACACGCTGGCTCATTTGTTTTTATTTAAGCTACATCTCCCCAGCCGCTATACGCAGCACAGTATTAGGGTCGTTATGGCTATCCTTTCAGGAATTACACTGAATATTATTTTGGATGCCCTGCGCGTTTGGCTGACAAGGCAAAGGTCACTTTTTGCCAGAACAATGGCCCCCTTTGTTTTTTCGATTGCAGCCCTGCTCATACTGCTTTATCCGGTATACCTGAGTCAGGCCAAGGACAACTTTCCCAGAACTGGCTATATGGTTGGTCGTTATCCTAAAATCTACGAATTTTTGCAAGCACAGCCTAAGGACAGTCTGATCGCCTCTTTGGATAAGGAAGCGGCCAATATTCCGGCTTTTAGCTTACGCTCGGTGCTGGTGGCCCCTGAGTATGGCGTTGCCTACCATCGGGGATATTACGAACAGTTTCGTCAGCAGGTAAAGGACCTGATAGAGGCAACGTTTTCAGAAAATAAACAGGTCCTAGTAAGGTTTGTTGAGAAATATGGAATTGACTTTTTCATGGTGAACGAAAACACATTTTCAGCCGGTTTTTTTGTTGAGAACAACGATTGGCCCCAGGAATATGATGTGTTTATTGAACCGCTCAAACCTAGACGTGGGTTAGAGGATAGAAGCGCCCTATCGGCTACAATCGAGACCTGCACGGTGGTGCAATCGAAGGGTATGTTGGTGCTGGATGCGGGCTGCATCGTCGAAGACAGCTCAAGTAGCCCCCAAAGCTGAGACAGTTTTGGAGGACAACTAAGCGCAGTTACCATCTATTTTATGGCCACCTAATACTTGAGATACGTAAGGAGAAATATCAAATCTTTCTCCTTACGTATTCTGTTAGTCTTTGGTTCACAAGTAGAAAGGATTAATGCCTGTTTCTTTCCTAAAAACAAACTGCTCAGAAATTCTTTCGTAAAGCTGAGGTTCCTGGATCGCTAAGTCATAGACACTTTCATACTGGCGGACATTCTCCATACGAGTAAATCTCCATATCTCACCATCCCAAGATAAGTCTACATCGAGTAAAACAGGTCTCATATTTATACTGTCTACGGTCCAGTTCCCAATAATGATGGCTGAGATCAAGTCCTCTGTCGAAGTTGCGTGTAAGACTGTAAAATCAGGATCTTTAGAGTTCTCTAACTTTAGAAAGTTATCCCATCCCAAACTAGTTCTAACAGATTCAGAAAAGTAGCTGAGTATCGTCTCATCATCTAGCCCTGATAGAATCAGGGGGTTCTGAGTATTGACTCTAAGTAAAAGACACGAAAGCTCTGAACGCTCTGACTCCTCAACCAAATCATCCATCATCTTCAGAATCTCAGACAGAGAATAAGCATTGCTTTGCTGCCATTCATTACTAATCCGAGCAAAGTCAGATTCATCTAAGAAAGGAACAGGAGAACCTAAGCTTGAACGATCTATTCTCTCTGAGATAAGTTCAAGATCAGTCTGACCATCTCTGAAGCGGATCAAGTAGCTATGTTCATATTGTGTTTTACCTGGCTGCTTGAACAACCAATATCCCCAGTCTTCATTGAACGCAGGCTGATAGGCTACTGAAAAATTGACTACAACTTTTACGAGCCCATCATCAACCGTTTCTGAGTCTGTCAGTTGCTGTACACTTTGAATTTCGATATCCTTCGGAAATTGATTTAATGCGTCAGAACTCTCTATTTTTCCAGATTCTTCAATAGCTTTTCTAGCCCCCCCAACAGCTTTGAATTCTATCTGCTGTCCCCGGAGTTGCCGTTCAATCGCTGAGATCGCCTCCTTTTCTAAATTGGTTTGCATCTGGTCCAGTTCAGGAAATTGATAGACTTGATAGGATTGCCCAGAATCATCCCAAGCAGCAGAATCTGGAGTAAACAGCATAGAAATATCGCCACCATGTCGCCCATCGGAACCAGACAGCCAAACTTCATTCTGAATGATTTTTGGAGCTACTTGGAGAGAAACCGGGTAGCCATTACGAGTCGCCTTCAGACTGCTAATACTGAAGGTCGTAACCACGCCATTTTGCTGCTCAACTGTAACGACACCGGTCGATTTATCCCAGGTATATATCCAGCCTAAAGCTTCTGAAATAGGAGCAATTGGCACATAATCATCTAATTCAGTGGCTGTATTATCAATCGTCGCAATCGCTTTCCCATTAACCATCAGTTGTCGCATCTCAGCCTGTGACCTGTGAGGCAAAGGGGTTGAAACAGTCTCATCTAGTGGCTGTGCAATCAGCACACTGCAACCTGATATCATCAAACTCGCCAACATGATGGTTGTCATAGGAAGTGAGATCGCTTTGCTCAGGTGCATCTGACTCTCCTAACGGCCTAACATAATCTTTATAATAATGATTAAACAGACATCTGCTACAACAGACCTAGGCCCGCTCAACGCAGACCACTCGGAATCCAAATGAGTTACTCCGACTGGTGCGGGTATTGCGATCGCGCGCAGCGGAGCGGCAGTACTGTGTATCGCTAAACCATGAGCCCCCCCGCATCACTTTAGACGCCGTCGCATCAGGGGAGACCCAGGGACTGGCATCGGTTGGAGCACCGCTGTAGGTGTCATGGTAATCGTCCGCACACCATTCGTAGATGTTGCCGTGCATGTTGTACAGCCCAAAGGCATTGGGCCAAAAACTGTCGGCGTCCACCGAAGTGTTGCGATAGTTTTCGTCAGGATTATCACTGATGGTAAAGTCCGCAAAAAAGTTAACCATCTCCGTTGTCACCTGGTCACCAAAGCAAAAGGGGGTGGACGTACCGGCTCGACAGGCATATTCCCACTCGGCTTCGCTGGGCAACCGGTAGACCCGCCCCGTCAGCTCGCTCAGCTGCTGGCAAAAGGCTTCTGCATCTAACCATGAAACCTGCTCCACCGGACGATTAGCGCCATCTTCGGTAAAGTAGGACGGGTTGTTACCCATCACGGCCTGGTACTGTCCTTGGGTAACGGCAAAGGCACCAATATAGAAACCGGGCATTTGAATTGAACGCTGGGGGCCTTCTTGGCTTTCTCGCATCGCTTCCGTTGGCGGGGAGCCCATCCTAAACTCGCCCGCCGGGATTTTTACCATCCGCAGGGGCAAGAGCTGGCGCTGTTGCAAATAGGGCTCGTCAAAATAGGCCGCTTTGACGGACGGCTCTGCAACAATTTCTCCCCTGGCATTCGTCTGTACTGTCTTAAGTTTTGAAGTTTTAAGGGAGCGCCCCGTCGGTGCAATTATCCCGGTCGATGTCCCCTGGCAACCCAGGGTAGCTATGGCAGTGGCAGTAGAGAATCCCAGAAACTTTAGCGCCTGACGCCGCGAACAGTAGCCGGGGGACTGACCTTTCCATGGATAGCGACCTAGCATAAACTCCTTAACTAAGGACATTCCTTAATAATCCTACCTGGGTAGTCGCCAAATCTTTTGACAACACTGAATCAGTCGTGCAAAAAAATCAAAACCTCACATATGTGTAAGGGTTTGAAATAGATAGCACGACCTATACCTGAAACTGTTTGGCATAGAAGCTGGCATAGCGACCCGCTTGATCCAGCAGCTCAGTGTGGGTACCGGCTTCGATTATGCGGCCTTTTTCCATCACCAGGATGCGATCGCACCGCCGTACCGTCGCCAGCCGGTGGGCAATCACAAACACCGTCCGGCCTTGCATCAGCCGTTCTAATGCTTCTTGCACTAGCGCTTCTGACTCCGCATCAAGGGCAGAAGTTGCTTCATCTAGAATAAGAATCTTAGGATCAAACAGAACGGCCCGTGCGATCGCAACTCGCTGCCGCTGTCCCCCGGATAAATTTACCCCGCGCTCCCCTACCCAGGTGTGGTAGCCCTGGGAAAACTGACTGATAAATCCATGGGCGTTGGCCACCCGCGCCGCCGTCTCCACCGCCGCTAAATCAAAGTCCCTTTGCCCAAAGGCAATATTCTCAGCGATGGTCCCCGAGAACAGCACATTCTCCTGGGGCACAATACCAATCTGACGGCGCAGGCTTTGGAGCGTGACCTGGTGAATATTGACCCCGTCGATTAAAATCTCTCCTGAAGCCACATCATAAAAACGCGGCAACAGATTGACCAGTGTCGTTTTGCCTGCCCCCGAGAGACCGACCAGCGCCACCGCCTGCCCCGGTTTGGCCGTCAGGCTTACCGTCTGCAGCACCGGCGGCCCCTGCCCGTAGGCAAAACTCACATCGCGATACTCAACGTGGCCTGTCACCTGGGGTAGCAGTTGCGCATCCGCTTCATTTTGCACCGAGGGTTTCAGCCCTAAAAGCTCTAACACCCGATCTACCGAGGCTTCTCCCTGCTTAAATTCATTAAAGTTTTGAATCACGTGGTTGACCGGATCAATCAGCAGCAGCGCATTGATCACATAGGTACCAAATCCCTCACGGGCCAGGTTGCCGACGCTAATTTGCCAGGTGCCCACCAGCAGCAAGACCACAATCATGCCCGCATAGAGAAACCCCACCACGGGAAACTGCACCGCCTGCAACCACGCCACCGCATAGCGGGCATCGCGGTTTTGAGCCGAGGCTTGGGAGAAGCGATTAATCTCATAGTCTTCTGCCGCAAATGCCTGCACCAGGCGAATCCCACTAAAGACTTCTGCCACTTGGGATGACAGATCCGCCACCTTATCCTGGCTGCTGCGGGCAGCGGTGAGCATTTTCTCGCCAAACCAGCCGGATAGCACCGCCAGCAACGGTATCAAGATGAGCGCCGTCGCCGTCAGCTGCCAGTTGAGGTAGATCATGTAGCCAAAGACGACTATCAGCTGCAGCGCCGAGGGGACAAAGTCGTGGAACAGCTTATAAACCACCTCGCCAATGCGGTCCACATCTTCAGTGAGGCGATAAGCTAGCTCACCGGTTTTGGCCTGCTCAAAGTAGGTGAGGCTGAGGGTTTGTAGATGGCCATAAACCCGGATGCGCAGCTCGTGGGCAATCCGAAATGCGGCCTTAGCCATCAGGGAATCTTGGCCGTATTGAGCCGCCTTTTGAATCAGCAAACCCACCAGAGTGATGGCGGCAACCCGACCAAACGCGGCTACTTGCCCCTGTACCAGGGTAGAAATGGCGAGACCACCCAGCTTGGCTAAAATCGGCCAGTAGATAGTAAAGACCAACGTGCAGACAAGAGCTGGCAGCAAAGCGGTCCGCTGGCGACGAATATAGGGCAACAGCTGCCAGTAGTGGGGACGATTAGCCAAGGTGATACGAGCTGATAGACGTGTCATGGATTACGCTATCAGGTTCCGGGGCAGGCACAAGACCAGGCTCTACCATTCAAAACCAGACCCCAGGAATTTTTGTGGTTAAATGTGGACGCACATTGGAAACTCTCTTTGTCATCCGCCGCTATGCCTACCGTAATTGTTGCCACTGGCAACCCTGGCAAACTTAAAGAAATGCAGGTATACCTGACGCCCCTGGGCTGGGATTTACAGCTCAAGCCAAAGGACATTGAAGTGGATGAGACGGGGACAACCTTTATGGAGAATGCACGGCTAAAAGCTAGGAAGGTTGCGATCGCAACCCACCAGTGGGCCATCGCCGACGACTCCGGTCTCCAGATCGATGCCCTTAACGGTGCCCCCGGACTCTACTCCGCCCGCTATGGCAAAGACGACCAGGACCGCATTGATCGCGTTTTACGAGAACTCCGCGACGCCCAAAACCGGAGCGCCCAGTTTGTCTGTGCCCTGGCCCTAGCCCGCCCCGACGGCACCATCGCCCTAGAAACTGAAGGCATCTGTCCGGGGGAAATCTTAACTGAACCCAAGGGCACCAACGGCTTTGGCTACGATCCCATTTTCCATGTCCCCAGCCAGGGTAAAACCTTTGCCGAAATGAGCGATCGCCAAAAGGAAACCCACAGCCACCGAGGCATCGCCTTTGCTCAAATCATGAATGCGCTACAACAGGTACAGCTGGGCTAGCTGCCTTCCAAAAACTAAGGCAAACTTTGTGGAGTCCCGGTGCAAAATTGCGATTTAGCCCCCAACTTACCCATGCTCAGACACTACTTCAATCCTGTGCTGGCCTGCTTGCTACTCAGCGGTCTTTCCATGGGCTCACCCATAGCAGCAGCCCAAGCAGACGAGATCGTCCAGGGCGAGCAGATTACCGAGCAGCTGCTCGGTCGATGGGAAATATACCAGCCTGGCTCACCGCCGCCATCTGAATTTCTCCCAGTTTTGATTTTGGCGCCTGGCGGTGACCTGTTTTTTCTACCCTCTCCAGATAGCGATGTCATTCGAGGCAGCTGGTCAATTGATACACTGCTCCCGCAGGTGGTGGTCAAAACCGATTTAGAGGGCGTGCTCACCTGGGTATCAGCAGGTCCAGATCTGATGGAGCTGCAAACTGAAGTGATCACCAGCGGTGAGCTGACCATCCAGGCCCGCAGAGTATCTACCGATGTGAGCCTACCGGCGGATAGGCCAATTATTGAGGCAGCCGATGTCCTAGCATCGCAGGTGACAGTGGCGAGGGAAGCATCAGCCAGGGCCGGTGTCGGTGCTACGAATCGACTTCAGCAAGCTATTTTTCTTGAACAGCAACAGTTTGAGCCCGATATTCAAACCATCAACAATCAGCTAGGCCGGGCCCTGCTGCCGAACCCAAACTATGATTACACCGTTTTTGTCTCTGAAGGCGCTGTCACCACGGTGGCACTGCCAACCCAAGCAGGACTCAGGGCGTTTGTCGGTCGCGTTGCCCCAGTCACCGCCGACAATGATGACTTTACGATGGCTATCCTCTGTCAGAGTGATGTTCCGACCGAGCAAATGCCAGAACTGCCAGACGAGCCGGTGTGTCCTCGTGGCTATGGGGTCACGGATTGAGTAGAACTCACAAACACACGCTCAGCTTAATCGGACACTAAAAATAGTACAAAAGAACTTAAAATATACTGAGGTTAGCGTCCAAAATTCCCCGAGGCCGATGGTTGTCACCTCCAGCAAGCTGAACATGCGTTGGGAAAAGCTACCTGACTATTTTGTTTTGCCTGATGACCCTGGGGACAATATCAGCCAACCCTTCATCGCGGCGGCCTTGGGTGAAAGCCTTTCCCTGGCAAATCGTATTGCCGACACGGTACTCGTCACCACAAATTACGGAATTTGCGCCACGGTCAATGACAAGAGACCGTCGTCAAAGCACCCGATTGGGCCTTTATACCCAATGTCACAGCACCAAGAGCAGATATTGAACGGAGTTACACCCCTTATTTAGGAAGATACTTGATGGCTTCAATTACAGAAGCACCAAACGGCTTGCTAGAATCTAGCCATTGAGCGGTAGCTACGATGACAGTTGCAAAAACTAAGAAGCTGAGCTTTGACGAATATTTAGCCCACTCAGATGACAGGGAAGGTCGTTGGGAGTTAGTCAATGGTGAGATTAAAAAAATGCCGCCTGAATCAAGGCTCAACTCGCGGATAGCCCTGTTTCTGATTAGCAAATTTCTGAAGTTTGTCCCCTTCTCACTAGTCTGTTGCAAAGATACCGAAATCCAAGTGAGCGGGCGGCTAGCAACAGCTCGAATTCCTGACTTGATGATTTTGACCGATGAGCTAGATACAGCCTTAGGCGATCGGCGCGGTACCATTACCCTCGATATGCCGCCGCCTCGGCTAATCGTCGAAGTGGTTTCCCCTGGCAAAGAAAACCAGGATCGTGACTATCGGTACAAACGCTCTGAGTATGCAGCCCGTGGCGTTGAGGAATATTGGATTATTGACCCGATGGTGGCATGTGTCAGCATACTAACGTTAGTCAACGGTCTGTATGAAGCGGCTGAATTTAAGGACCAAACCCGGATTGAGTCAGCGACGTTACCGGAACTCAAATTAACGGCGGCTGACGTCTTAAACGCCGGGACTCCAGCCCAATCCTGAACCAGCCAGGACTGGCAAAGGCATTTCTCGTAAACTCAAGCTGACATAAAAAGCTGCCCCTATGGCGGAGGCAGCTTAGCAATCCGATAACTTTTTCTGAGAAAAAGGACTTTATTCGCTATTGGCCAACCAGTCTTGAATCTGACCTAGGGCAGCTTGGAAAATGTTGAACCCGGCCCAGCCCGCAGCTAGGGCAATGGGAGCAAGTACAGCCACAACCCGGAAATCAATGTCCATTACCGAACCTCCTGCGGAGAAAGATGTTTTAAAAATACTTAGCACAATATTCTCATAAACCAGGCGCAGTTTGAAGTGCGGGTTTAGGGCTGG
This sequence comes from Cyanobacteria bacterium P01_H01_bin.26, assembly GCA_038748225.1. GTDB lineage: Bacteria > Cyanobacteriota > Cyanobacteriia > Phormidesmidales > Phormidesmidaceae > Leptothoe. Next base: position 47,444 of record JBCDJC010000011.1, read on the forward strand.
GTCCAAAAATTAATGATGGGCCGGAGCTACTGGGGGGCACAAAGGTTTATCTACCCTAGGCCACGGGCAAAACCCTTATTTTGAGGCAATACTAAAAGGGTGCCTATTGACCCATCCCATAATGAAACTCCCCGAGCTTGACTCCGATAGCATCAACCGCGTCATTGAGATGGCCTGGGAAGATCGCACCCCCTTTGCCGCCATTGCACTGCAGTATGGCCTCCAAGAGAAACAGGTGATTGCCCTAATGCGTCGGGAAATGAAGCCATCGAGCTTTAGGATGTGGCGCAAACGGGTGACCGGACGCAAAACCAAACACCTAAAACAGCGCAGCTTTGAGAACGGGCGTTTCCGCTCCCAAAATCAAAAGGGCTCATAGCGACTGAAATCGCACACTGCTATTGTGTTTGGGGCGAGCGCATCCGCTACGCTACTATCGTCCCTGCATCTAGCCATCTATGACTTTCTCTTCTCAGCGCCCTATTGCCGCCATTACCGGAGCTTCTAGCGGCATCGGCAACGCCATTGCCCACCGTCTGGCGGCGGATGGGTACAACCTGGCCCTGTGTGCCCGTCGGCAGCAGCGCCTGGCTGAGCTAGCCGATAAGCTGTCTCTACAACACGGTGTCGAGGTGCTGACCCAGGCGGTTGACCTGCGGGAGGAGACGCAGATTTTAGACTGGTTTGGTGCGATCTCAACCCGGTTTCAACGGCTCGACGTGCTCCTCAACAATGCGGGCCTTGGTCATAAAGAAACCCTCACCAGCGGCAGCACCGAGAAGTGGCGTGAAACCTTAGATGTCAACGTCATTGCCCTGTGCATTTGTACTCGCGAAGCGATTCAGCTGATGCGAACCCTGGGGCCAGATAGGGGCCATATCGTCCACATCAGCTCCATGTCCGGACACCGGGTACCCGGCAGCGGCATGTACTCCGCCTCTAAGTTTGCAGTCCGCGCCCTCACCGAAGGGTTACGCCAGGAGCTAAGGGCCAACAGCAGCGGCATCCGCATCTCCTCCATTAGCCCCGGCTTTGTCGAAACCGAATTTGCCGAGAAGTATTCTGGCAGCCTTGAGCAGGCTAAACAAGTCTATAGCCAGTTTCCGGTGCTCCAGCCCAAAGATATTGCCAACGCCGTCAGCTATACCCTCAGCCAGCCCCAGCATGTGCAGGTGCACGACATTTTGCTGCGTCCCACCCAGCAGAGCAGCTGATATCGGCCCTAAGCCGCCTCCATCCAATCAATACACCGACGCAGCTCTGCCGCCATATTTTTACTATGGAATCGACGACCGTGCCCCGGTAGAACCCACTCAAATGAATAATCGATCAGGCGTTTCATGGATTTCACCTGCTCGGACCAGGAATACCAGCAAAATCGCCGAAATCCATAAAGATGGCCTAAATAAACTGACCAAGCCAGATGATCGCCCGTAAACAGAAACTTATTCTGATAAAGCAGCACGGTGTGACCCTTGCTATGGCCGGGTACCGGAATAATCACACTGTCCTGCTCTAACTCGTAGACAGCCTGACCCTGCAGCTGGATTTCCACCAACGCTGTACTTGATGTAATGTCATCACCGTGGAGAATTCGCTGGCACCCAAAGTGGGCTTGAAATTTAGCATGGTCGGCCACATCATCCCGATGGGTCAGATACAAATATTTCACCCCACCCATGGCCTCTAACTGCTTGACCAAAGGCGGCGTAAACCGAGGCGAATCAATCAGAATATTACCCTCGGGCCGCTGGATAAAATAGCTGGCCGCGCCATAGGATTTTTCCGAATGGTAGCCACAGTGGTAGACATTGTCCGCGATTAACTGGGGCAGCTGAGACTGAGCCTTTTGGATATCCTTTGGGGGAGTCACTGTCCCAATGGAGGCGGTGGGACAGGACAGCAGCGCCTTGAGTGCATTAATTCGCTGCTCTCGGGTGACGGGCTGGGTGTACACCGCCGACATATCGCCATCTCGGCTAAATATCTCCGGAGCCATCCAGCGACAGGTGTCGCAATCAATGCAGCTCGTATCGACAAAAATATCGCCCTCTATATTCTCCGGGCGACGGGCTGTAATCTGGGCCATAAGGCTACCTATAACGCTAGCCCCAGTCTAGTCAATACAAACCGGAACGACGCAACCGGATGCTAGCCCTGCAGCTGACGCTGCAAATCGTCGACCGGATTAATGATCAGTCGGTTGACATCCAACTGGACTAACTGCCCTGAGTGAGCGGCCGTCTTGGGTAAAAACAAGACTTCAGCACTGTGGGCGGGCAGGGATCTGCCGGCCTGGGCCGTAAGCCACACCAAGGGCTGGGCCGGTAGCTTGTAACTGCCGCTGTCGTTGAGCCCAATCCCAGCCAGCGCGGTCAAGATCGCCGTTGTCTCTTGTAAAAGGCCGGTCGAAGCGCTCCAAAACCAGGCCGCTAACCCCTGGCGCTGCGCGTATTGATACAGCGAAGCCGCTGCAATCACAGCTCGCTCAAAACTATCGATATCCCAGGCATTTGAGGTGTCTAAGGCGATCACTAAACTCTGATGGCTAGTCAGGACTTCTAGCTCCCGGACCCGCAGCTCCCCGTAGCGGGCACTGGTGCGCCAGTGGATCAGTCGAGTCGGGTCACCCCAACGATAGGGACGCAGCGCTCGGGTCAGACCTTCGGTGCCAGAAGCATTGGTGGCCACTTTCTGCAGTTGCTGACGGCCTGTTTCATCGCCCAGGCCGTCAATTACCGGACAGCGGTCTAACGGCAGTATTTGCGGATAGACAACGGCCTTGGCCTTAGCGGCATGGAGACGGCTGCACCAAAATAGCCCCAGCGGTGCGGCCGTGCGTAACCGGACCTGGGGCCAGCGATAAATACCGCGTCTTTCCGTGGGAATGTCATAGCGCCAGGTATGGTGCGATCGCCCACCCAACAGCGCGATCGCACAGGACCGCTGACCGCCCAACGTTTCCGGTACCAGGTCTTGCAGCTGTAGCAAACTCTTTGGCTGAGCCGTCGTATTCTCTAAGGTCACCACCATCGGCAACGCCTCCCCTGCTGACACAGGGTCAGGTAATGGACGTGCGATCGCTAACCCCTGCAACGAACGCTGCGGCAAAATCGACGATACCGACAGCAGGGCAATGGTCACCCCACTAATTACATACAGCCAACCGGCCATCGTATTGCTGGCCGCCCCCAGAAAACACAGCGTAATCCCCAGCAGTACCCAGCCACTATAGGCCGGTGTTACCCAGTTCGCTTCCATCCAGCGAGACATCCGTTTGAGCAAAGCCATCAATTACACATTTGAAACTACCGTTGAGTCACCGTTAAGAGTGCCCCAAGCAATTACGTTAAACTGATCC
>JBCDJC010000012.1:0-50542 GCA_038748225.1 Cyanobacteria bacterium P01_H01_bin.26
CTTTTTTTGACTCCAGCTTTTGATGACGGATCTCAAAATCCCAAAATCCTTGTTGTCCCATCCGAAGTCTCCCTGTCAACCCTAATCCGTAACCATGATCTCATATTGAGACGCTATTTTTGAATTAATCGAAGTGCCCTATGGCATGGTTACATCAAAAGGCGCAGAGATAGTTAAACCTCTCAGGAGTGAACAATGGGGAATGCGAGAATTTGGTGTAAGAACTATCGATGGACATCGAATTATGATTGGTCAAGATCTTGAGGAATAACTTAGTGCATAACAATCCTGGTACAGCGGATTTACAAGGCCGCTTGTGAGCATTCAGAGGACTCGGCAACCGCTAACCAGGAACGTTAGTATTCCAAGTACAGAATATACTCTCAGGAGCAAGATGGTGGGCAATGGCAGGAAAATATTGTCACTTTAGTTTGGTTTACTTACTCTGGAGGCAGATAGGACAATCATATGGATTGTTTCATCTCAGCATATACTCGTGCTAGGTCATCGGTCTGATAATGAGCGTTGAGACCACTCGGATTAGGCAATACCCACAGGATAGTGTCATGTAGTCCGTGGGGCTGTGGCCCAATTACTGCCTTGGGCTGATTGAATGCCGTGCGATAGGCTGTGATGCCCAGGATAGCCAAAACCTTAGGCTGATAGTGCCTGATTTTCTGCTCAAGGGTCTGCCGTCCCGCCAATAATTCTTCTTTAGAGAGTTCGTCAGCCCTAGCTGTAGCTCGCTCACCAATGTTCGTCATACCCAGTCCGAATGACAGTATTTCTCGATCCTCTGACGGATGCAACAGTCGAGGCGTGAACCCTGCCCCATGGAGCGCTTTCCAAAGGCGATTGCCTGGACGGGCAAAGTGATACCCAACTGCAGCACTATAAATACTGGGATTAATTCCACAAAAGAGCACATCTAGATTTGGAGCAATGATATCGGGAACGGTTTTACCGTAAGCTGCCTGAATTTCAGCTTTTGTGGGTTTTGAAAAAGAGGGCATGGAAATGATAGTGAGTCGAACTGCCAAGGTGGCTGGCCAGTTTCATACTATCGTTGTTAAAGCTAAATCCTCACCTATAATCTCGTCAGACTCTCCATTAGCCGACAGATGAGAAGCAAAGCGAGCATAATCGCCCCACAGTTCCCATGACCACGTCCGTGGCTGTGCTGCCCTGGTAGAGCCAGCGTCAGCCATAAACCACACACCACCAGCTATCGACCAAAGCAGTGCATTGCGGCGAAGCAGCCCCATACCATTTCCTCAGATACAGATTCGCTGCATTATTCCACAAGACTTTTAACTCAAAGAGTCAGCAAGCCGTCACCTGCCTGATGGACCTCATACCATCTGGGCGAGCGGTAGTCATGATTCAAACTGCGATCAACATACCCGACAAGGCGCGGTAGAGCCTCATCGCGGATTTCCTTCTGCAAGAATAGCCGGAGTTTTGTTTCCAAATCTTGGGGATAGTCGCGAATGATCGGATGCTTGACCACAATGGGCTGAGTGTCTCCTTGAGCCAGATCAATTACGACATCTAAACTGAGTACTGCCAGGGAACGAACAAAGATGCCAGTTGCCGCGATCGCAAATTCACCATCCACCTGCTTTTGTTTTAGCACTGCCACAAAATGTCCACCCTGGGGAACATCGTAAATCAGGCTGCTGGGGTCTTTGACCGGTTCCACCTCAACGTTGTATCCCTGGGTAAGCCCATCGTTGAGGTTCATGTCTTCGTAGTCTTGATCAGGGTGGGGAATATAAATAGTAAATTGATGAATATCCAGCCAGGGGTTATGCACTGGGTCATCACTATCTTGTTTCCAGGCATTATATTGACGACGCATCTCTTGCCCAACATAGCTTTCAGTATTACAGAGATGAATCAGGGCCATATTCAAAACGCACTGGTCAAACTTACTGAGCAACCCAACGATCTGCATGACCAAAATCCCCATGAGAACAATATCCAATTGAACTATTAGGGAAGATAACAAACGAATATTCTGTATGAATAACTGCAAAATAGGCCCTATTCAAATTCTCTTAAGATCGTCCTGCTTAGCAAAATTGAATCAATAAACCCATAAATAAAAACACGCTTTTTGATTGTTCTTAAAAAGTCGTCAAAATGGAAGATTTTATCTCGACATCTTGTATGTATAAGAACAAAATTCTGGTTAAAATGGTTCACTATGAACCTTGAAAGCCTTTGGGGCAGCTGATGTTTCGATTTTGGGGATGATCGTTTTACAACCTTTGTCCTAAGATAGCGATGGATATTTCGAGGGCTCTGAAGAGTGTAATGGGTGGCTATCTCTTGGGCACCCAAAATATTGGAACCTAAAGGGCAACACCATCGGTTCTCATTGCAGGTTGAGATCTCAACTTCAAACATACGTTGCGGCACAATGCATTAACTAGTAAACCTTTCTTTGGACAGGAGCGTCATGCAGCTGAAAACTATTGTTCAAGAAGCGATTGCTGGTGATGTGCTCACAATTGCGGTCGTCACCAATGTGACCAGTCACTGTATTTTGGCTCGGCAACTCATGGATGTATTGGGCAAGCCGCCCCACAGCGATCTAGAAATCCTCGGCAGCGATGACACCTGGACAATTACCTGGTCTCAGCCTCAGCTGACACTGGATGCAGCCACCGCTGCCATCAATCAAGCCCTTTCACCACTTATTCAGGAGAATTCAACGCGATGACCCTTACCCAGAAAATCCTGAGTCAGGCTTTGGTAACCTGGCTACACAACAACGGGTATTCCCCTGAAAATCTCAATCAACCTGGAGAGAATGGTGATTCTGCCTTGATGAAGCTGACCCGGACTGGCCACCTGGAATGGATACAGGAGCTACTCATGGTTGGTGTGGACGTTAACTGGTGCAATCGCGATGGTAACAACGCTCTCTGGTTTGCCTGCTTCGGCAACTTTGATCAGGCCATTGATCTCCTAGTGGAGGCTGGTATCGACATCGATAATCAAAACGACAATGGCGCAACGGCTCTGATGTATGCGTCCTCTGCCGGTAAAGTGGATGTTTTGCAACAGCTTTTAAACCACGGAGCCAATGCGTCCTTACGCAATTTAGACGACTTTACCGCCCTTGACTTTGCCAGCACTCAAGCGGTCTGGAGAGTGTTGAAGCATGCTACAAAGTAAACTCAGGCTGCCGACGGTTCATGGGCAGACCAATCATTCCTATGAGTCAGTCAAAACTAATCCCAATTATGTAGATGCGGCGACTCAGCCCTCAGCCTACAAAGCGTATCCTAAGTTTTATCGGCGCTACCCTCTAGAAAAGGGGAACACAACCCACGAATTGATCAAGGCAACTAGCGCCATCACCCTGGAACGACAATATCGCCACTACACGACACAATTACGGGTCATTCCGTCTGCAGGTGGTCTGTACCCCACCGAACTCTATGTGCAGATCCGGGGTGTTGAAGGCATCATCAACGGGGTGTACCACTACGAAGTGGTCCATAACCAACTCACGCTGATCTACGAACTCATTGACGATGGCCTGGAGGCCTATATCTGCCCTGGCAACACCATAGAGGGGCTAATTTTTTTGGTGAGCTGTGTTTACTTTCGATCTAGCTGGAAGTATGAGGATCGCAGTCTCCGCTATGGCTTTCTGGATGGGGGACACCATTTGGGCGCGATCGAAGCCGCAGCCTATGTCTTTAACTGTCCGCTAGAACTGGTGTTTGACTTTGACAAAGCCAGGCTGAACCAGGCAATGGGATTTACTAATCAGGAATGGGGACTGGGTGTTGCGATCTCAGGTAACACCATACCGCAGTCTCGCCGAGAATTTCGGTTGCCCATTCCCTTTGTCTGTGGCACCGACTATTTCATCCCTAGTGTATTTATGGAGCAGGGATATCAGACCACTCTGGAACCGGCCAGTCCTCGTCAACCGCTCCGCACTCCGGCATGGCACTATGATCGACCAGCGTTTTTAGAGGCTATTTATCAGCGGCGATCGGCTCGCTGTTTTCGCAAAGCGGCAATTTCTCTAGAAACATTTCAGGCAATTGTGTCAGTGCTCAGCCAACCCATTGCCACCCAAAGCCAGGAAATTATCGAGATCTATGCCGTGGTATTACGAGTAACTGGTTTGGCACCCGGTCTTTATCGCGGCGAGAAACTGCTACGGGGCGGTGACTTCTCAGCCAAAGCGGCTTACCTATGCGTAGATCAGCGCATTGCTGGAGATGGGGCGGTGACATTCTTTTTAGCAGCGCATCCACAGAACTATCAAACGGCCATGCAAGTGGCCGGGGTATTGGGGCAGCGGCTGTATCTGATCAGCACCTATTACGAAGTTGCCTGCACGGGTATTGGGGCCTATTACGATGAGGAAACCAAGGCGTTTTTAGACACGGAAAAGGACATCCTTTACGCTCTGGCGATTGGCCGATAGGAACAATGCTAGCGACTCTCGTTTACCAGAAAGCTACGGTTGCAGGCTGCGGACAAGACCCTAAACAAGGGCTGCTCAACTTTATTACTCACGAATAATTAAAAGGTATGAAAAACAGATCGCCATAATCTTGAGAACAGTGTGCTCAATTTTCAACAATTATTTCTTGCCTAAGATTGTTTGCTAACTATCTCGTTGCACCTGATGGCACAAAAATTTCTAGCTAGACTTGAAAAGTGATGTATTGCAAGTGAGCGAAACATAATGAACAACTCCATGGAACCTATTCTCCTTAACTCGACGGACGAAAACGCAGTGGAAGATTTGGTGATGTCTCTCATGCGGACTGAGTCCACTGAGTACACTATCCTGAATGAGCACCAAGAGGATATCACCCACGAGATTAAGAAGCTCGTATCACTTAAGACCAGAATGCTCAAAGGCCGCTAGCTTACGGTGTACTCTTTTACCTAGCCCACAAACCAGCCCTTGTAGTCAGTTGACTTAAAAACAACGGTTCAGCCACGACACTCGTGGATAGGTGGCGCGTTGTCGCGCACCCTACTGTCGATTGTTTCCAATCAGCCCTTAGGCGTTTGTGTACGTCGTTGCAGCCATCCTGTTAATAGGGCCAGGCCAAAGACACCCAGCACAGCAAATACGATTAAAAACACTTGCCTTTTCCCGGCTAAAATCCCCGCTCCTAACGCTACAACAGGGGGATTGGAGATAGCAATGCTGAGCACAAGGGCTGGGAGAAACTTACGCCAAGGGGCTTGGGCAAGGCCAACACCATAGGCCACAAAATCGAAAAAGCCGGTCATCAAAAACGCTGTCATCAGGAAAAAATTTTGCTCTAGGTGCTTTTGGGTAAAGCGATCCACCCGATACATAAAGCGATTTCCCACCAATCGCCGCACCCCTCCTCGACCATAGGTGGAAGCTAGCCAAAAACTTAGCGTACAAGAGAGCAGATCCGACAGACACACTACCACGAGCCCCTGTCTAAAGCCGAGTAGCCCCCCGGTCAATACCGAATAGGCTTCTGACGGCAGTGCCGGAATCACCACACTGGTAAAGCGCAGTGTAAATAGGCCAAACGGTGCCCAAATCCCCATTTGCTCTACGTACGCCCGAATCGTTTCTTCATCTAGACCCAATCGATTTAGTAAGATCAAGGGCAAAGCGATCAGGGCTAGGAGTATACCAATGCCGACGATTCTGCGGGTGAGTTTATTCATAGGTTTCTCCCTAGGCGCAAGGCAAGATACAGTCAAGAGCTTAACAATACTGTGGCCCTATGCACCAATGTTGCCAGTTTTTTTATGGGTGAGTTGATAGCGCCTTGAATGATGTTTACCAATGCGGTCCTGGCTGCTGAGTTTTGACTACCATTAAAACTTCTTCTACGAGGTGCATCAGCATGGATTTTTTCGTTAGTTTAACAAAATCACTTCTATCCCCAAAAGCTTTAAATGGCTTTGTCATCGGTCTTTTTATTGGTTGTTTAACGGTTGCAATCAGTAGTTGGCTGTTGTTTCCTATCTTAGGAGGAAATAGTCCACTACTGTCTCTCATTGGAAATTTGGTGGGTGCTGTTTTGGTTGCCTATTATGGGAGTTTATTTGCCAGTAAAACCCAAAGTAGAAAGAATTTTGCCATTGTCTTATTTTTTGTGGCTGGTTTATTAGGATTCTTTTTAGTTCGCGGTGTGATCGAGGAGCGTTTCAACCTTCCTCCTAGTTCCCTGTTCAATAATGTAATTTCTTTTTCGCTAAGTGGTGGGATTGCCTGCGCTTTGGCAGGGGGAGTCTTTGAAACGATCACTGAATCTGAGTGAAAATTCGTACCTCAGCTAGTAGAATTTAGCTGTCTAACGATCGTATTGCAGCGAAACGTACAATCCTTAGCCCGTTACCACCTAAGCTAAAAAATTTAGGATGATTCAATCCCCTAACCTGAGTGAAAATGCTCCCTGGAAACAGCGATTTCGGGCTAGCACTACTGTTCTAATCAGTATCGCTGCGGCAAACCCCGATAGGGGGCTAGTTCGTAGCAACCAATCAGGTGTCTATCAACTCTACAGTTGGGATTTGGTTGGCGATCGCCTACAACAACTGACAGACCATCCAACCGGCGTTAGTTGGGGAACGATTGCGGCTGATGGCGCTACCGTTTACTACCTGGATGATCAAAAAGGCAATGAACTTGGCCACTATGTTCGAGTGCCATTTGACGGTGGAGCCGTCATTGATGTCACTCCAGATTTGCCACCCTATGCAAGCAATGGTATTGCCGAAAGCCCAACAGGTAACTTGCTAGGTTTCATGCAAGCCGACCGTCAAGGCTTCCATTGCTACCTTTTAGACAAAACCTCAGCAGGCGGCCTGCCTCGCTTACTGTGGGAAAGTACAGCGCAAGCCTTTGCACCCGTATTTTCTCAAGATAGCCAATTGGCTGCGATCGCAACCAATCAGCGCTCCGGTCAGAATGCATTCAACATATTGGTTGTTGACACAGCCCAAGGCGACATTATCGGAGATCTATGGGGGGAGGAAAACAGTTTCAGACCAATTCGATTTTCTCCCCAGACTGGAGACAGTCGCCTTTTAACCTCAACTAACGCATCAGGATTTAATCGCCCCATGCTTTGGAATCCCGTCACAGGGGAACAGCAAGCGCTGGAAATTGAATCCCTGGAAGGGGACGTTGTTGCCTGGGATTGGTCTGCTCAAGACATGATTCTGCTATGTCAGACATACCAGGCCCAAGAATATCTCTATATATTCAATTTAGAAACCAGTGAACTTCGATCTATTTGTCCGGAGTCAGGAACGTTTAGCGGTGGAGAATTTCTGCCCAATGGTCATGTGTTGGTGAACTTTACCAACAGCTCGCACCGGATGCGCACCCTGGAGATAGCCCCACATACTCAGCCGGATATCACCCAGGCTCGTTTACCGATTGATGCTATTCCTGCCAGTGACACCTGGCGATCGGTGTCGTTTCCATACACAGACGGTACAACCATTCAAGCTTGGTTAGCCACCCCCTCGGGGGAACCTCCCTATCCAACAATTTTGCATGTCCATGGGGGGGCCACCGCCGTTGTTACAGATTGTTTCTCTGCGGGTACACAAACATGGCTGGATCATGGTTATGCCTGGTTATCGGTGAATTATCGAGGCTCGGTCAGTTTTGGCAAGGCATTTGAGCGAGCCATTTGGGGAAATCTGGGGAACCCAGAAGTTGAAGATATGGTAGCTGCCCGCTCGTGGCTGTTACAAGCAGGGATTGCTAAACCTGATGCCATCTTAGTAACTGGTGGTTCCTATGGTGGATACCTGACGTTGCAAGCCTTGGGCAAATATCCAGATCTATGGGCCGGTGGGATGGCTGAGGTTGCGATCGCAGATTGGTTTTTGATGTATGACGATCAAGCCGAAACATTACGAGCCTATCAGCGCTCTTTATTTGAGGGTACGCCCACAGACAAACCCGAACTTCATCAGGCGGCCTCTCCCATCACATACGCTGAGCACATCAAGGCTCCCATACTGGTCATTCAAGGTAGAAATGACACCCGGTGCCCGGCGCGGCAAATGCAAGCCTATGAGACAAAATTAAAGTCTTTAGGCAAGTCTATTCAGATCCATTGGTTTGATGCAGGACATGGTTCCAATGCCATTGATCAACAAATTGAACATCAGACCTTAAAGCTACAGTTTGCCTATTCTGTGTTACTGGGAGATAGCTAATGCCTAACTCGGCATTGGTGCGAACGATACTAAAATTATTTGTAGAAATTTAAATTTACCCGTCGCCGCTGGTCTTGGTCGTTAATTTTGGCTTTGTGTTTTTTGAAAATCGTAAGCCCTGTACAGACTGAAATTGCTAGTGTATGCAGCCATATTCAATTGCCTGGTGTCAGAAAGTTGTGGAAACCTATCTCGTAGGTGACATTTCCCAACGTAAGGTAGCTAAATGATTTAGAGTAGCGCCAAGTTTTGTAGGTAAGGGATTTGTTAGTAAATAAGGTACCCGCCAATAGCTCCTTTCCCCTTTCCCTTTAACCCTTCCCCACTCTACTCCGGGGAATTTATCTTTTGGCAGATCCCTAAATTGTGGTCTTACGCCAGTGGGCATCTGCCTTACGATCGGTACAAAATTCTAAGATCCTCAGGGATGGCTGGTCAGGTAGGGCCAGTCCTTTAATTTGGCTGGTTAGCTGTTCCCATGTTTTGATGAGAGTATGCTGGATACCATAGGCCTGACATAGGTTTGCAATATTGACTGTTTGAGGGGTAGCGAAGTACCTTTCAAAGGGGGGCTCAAAGTCTGCAATGGGAAGCATTTCAAAAATGCCGCCCCCCTGGTTGTTAATGAGGATAACGGTGAGCGCTCCGTTTAAATAGCGGGTGTTAAGCAGGCCATTGGTGTCATGAAGAAAGGCCAGATCGCCTGTGAGTAGGAGACTATTTTGGTTGTTGTGGGCAACGCCCATGGCGGTGGATAGGGTGCCGTCGATGCCGTTAGCCCCTCGGCTAAAGTAAGGCTGAATGTGGCGGTCGTTGGGTTGCCAGAAGGATTCCATATCGCGGATGGGCATGCTGTTGGCAATAATCAAGGGGGTATCTTGTGGGAGATATTGGGAGAGCAGCCAGGAGATTTTTCCTTCGAAAGGTGTTTCGAGGGTCTGAAGGGTTTGGGAGATTTTTTGTTGGAGGGTGCGATCGCACCTAATCCAATTTTCACAATAGCGGCTGATGCTTTTCTTTTTATCGGTCGTTTCCGCCTGTTCCACGGAAAAGAGTATGCGTTCTAACTGTTCTATATGAATTGCTAGGGTTTGGCTCCTACCGTGTAGCGGATCGACATTAATACCAAAAGGTGAGACTTGCACTGTGTGTGGCTGATGTTGCTGTAGCCACTGACGTAATACTTTGCTGGTGGGAAGTGGCCCTAGTTGTATAACCTTGTCTGGGATGAGCTGATCGGCCCTGGCTTTATTACGCAATAAGCTGTCATAGGTACTAATCAGATATGGATTGAGCGATTGGTAATTACGCAGCGGTGAAAGTCCCTCTGCCAGTACTGGCCAGCCTAGGAGCTGAGAGAGCCAGCCCACAGCTTGGCAATAGGCGGTTGGGTTCTTAGGTTGAGCTGGCCCAGCAACAATAATGCCCCGTTCATTATTAACCCAGCTTTCCCAGAGGCTAGGGGGAAGCTGGTGGTGGGATAACTGGCTTAATGTAGGGGTCGAAACCCCTGCAAAGAAATCTGTTTCATCCACCTGTAGGTCAAGAGGAAATCGTAACGGTGACAAAGGCTCTCGAAATGGGCAATTGAGGTGTACGGGGCCGGGCTTAGGAAATTGGGCCTTTCCCCAAGCTTGAACCAAGGTTTGCCGGGCATAGTCCAATAGTCCCACCTCTGGCATAGCCATCTCCATATACCAATTGACAAAGCTGCCAAACAGTTTCTGTTGGTCAATAGCCTGCCCTGATGAGCATGCCCTCATTTCAGGCGGTCGATCAGCCGTGAATATTAGTAAAGGAACCTGACTCTCCTGAGCTTCGATAATAGCGGGATAAAAGTTAGCGCCAGCCGTACCGGATGTGCAAACGATGGCTACTGGCCGATGCAACCGCTTGGCACAGCCTAGGGCAAAGAATGCTGCTGAGCGCTCATCTAAAATAGGAATGGATTCAATATTGGGATGACGAGCAAACGCTATGGTGAGCAAGGTCGATCGGGAGCCGGGACAAATAATCGCTGTGGTGAGTCCCATCCGATTGAGGGTTTCTATTACCACCGATGCCCAAAGGGTGTTTGTATTGCGGTAATCTAACGTGCTCACACCAAAGCTCCTAGAAGCGCCTGTAGCTTTAGCCTGACCTCAGCAAGCTCCCTATGGGGGGCTGACTGGGCAACAATGCCAGCTCCAGCAAACAGTCTAGCCTGACGCCCATCAATTAGAGCAGACCGGATACCCACAACAAATTCACTGTTACCGTTAGCGTCGATCCACCCAATGGGTGATGCATAGAGTTCTCGATCAAAAGATTCTGTTGCCTGGAGTAGTTTGCTGGCAACAGATCTTGGTAAGCCAGCGACAGCAGGGGTAGGATGTAAAATCTTGACTACGTCTAACGGTTTGAGATCACGGGGTAACATGGCCTGAATAGGGGTGTGTAAATGTTGGATATTGGCCAGACGCAACAACTGTGGAGACGCGGAAAATTCAGGTGTCAATCCCAGTTGGATGAGTTGTTCTACGATAAAATCGACAACAATTTGGTGCTCATAAATTTCCTTGGGATTGTTGAGTAGCTGTTGAGCAATGAGCTGATCGTCTCTGACCGTATGGCCTCGGGCAGCAGAGCCAGCCAGCGCATCAGTGGTGAGCTTTTTGCCATCAGTTGTATCCGTAATACTCAACAGTCTTTCCGGACTTGCCCCCATGAATACGGGGCCTCGTCCATTGCTTAATGAAAAAATGTAGCAGTCGCTGTAGGCTACTCCCAAAGCCTTAAGAGACGCAGGAATACAAAATGAACTGGCGGATAGCACGTCTAGGGCGTCGGCAAGTACCACCTTATGAAGAGTCTCTCCTTTGAGTGTGGGTAGCACGGTACTCACCATTTGTTCAAAGTTACCTACGTCTTTGACGACCTTAGGTGTCCGTAATATCTCAGAAGATACTGTTTGTGTATCGCGAACAGCTTTCTCTGCGGCTGTTTCCAAAGCTTGAAGACGTTTTCTAATATCATCAACCGTGCGGGTTATATTAACGGCATCATCAATCAGGTAGTTTAAACTTGCGGTTGTTTTTCCATCGCGCTGGGTGATCTGTAATCTAGGAACAAATACCTGAGCTGCATCAAAAAAGCTGGTTTCAGCGGCCTGATCAAAAAAGGTAAACCCACATAAAAAATAGGGTTTGACAGTTGGCTCACTCTGGTTTGATGAAAGAATGCGACGTCTCCAAACATCCACAAACTGTTGCATGCGCTCAAATCGATCGGGGCCAGTAGCCTGCTGATCAATGGTCATCCCCAAGCCTAAAAGGGTATATTGAGCCGTTGAATAGTAAAAATGTATTGGATATGTGCTTTCCAGTTGCTGCAGTGCTTGCCAGGGCTCAATGGCGCTGATAGGGACTGTAAAATTGGCTAGCTTGGCGTGCTGGTCACAGGTTGCCTGACGCTGACAATCTGACAAAAACCCATAGATTTCTTTGCATCTTTTGAATAGGTCAGACTGATACGGTGCAACGGCCATAAATCGAGCTTGAACAGAAGTTTTAAATGATGAAATATTCTTACAGGTAACATATTTCTACGCAAATGAGCTAGCTGATCAAACAGCATGTAAAGAGTCATGAATCCAGGCAGGAGAGGCTGGTCAAGGGGCGAATTTAATGCTTTCTAAGTTAAGAACGATGCCACTACTATCGGGCTAGCCATGCCGCCTATGCCGCTTCGATCGATACGTTTGTGGATTTGGTAGAACTATTGAGGTTATATAAATGAACAGAAACTTCTGAAAGTCGCTGTAGGAGATGCTGTTGGAGCTCAGCTGGCAATACTTCGCTGCCACAAAAAATGTGACTTAGTGCTGAACACTGATCCAGGTCAGGTTGTTTTAATAGAAGCCTTAATAAAGCTGGCATTAATGCAACAACAGATATATCTTGACTGGCAATTAGTTTGCTTAGATAAGCTGCATCCTGGTAATGCTCAGGTTTGGGTAGCACCAGTTTGGCCCCGACCAGCAAAGGCCAGAAAATTTGCCACACAGCTGGTTCAAAGCTAAACGAGATATTTTGCAATACCCGGTTTTGAGCAGTCAAGGAAAAGGTAGCCTGTTGATAGCGTAGTCGATTACACAGGCTCCTATGGGAAAGCCTTACTGCTTTTGGGTGGTCGGTTGTGAGGTGATTGGTGGAATGGAAGGTGTAGGCAACACACATCAAGCGATCAGATGTTGCTGTTGTTGTCGGATTAGGACAAGACTGCATGTTTGTCCATCGGTCTCGATTTAAGCAAATGAGGGTGGTGTTTTCATAGGGCAAACAGTTAGCTAATGATTGCTCAAACTGGGTTTGGCTTAGGAGGATCCTTACTTGAGTATCTTGTAGGATAAACTTTATGCGCGGATGGGTGGGCTCGATCAGCACGTAGGCTCCTCCAGCTTTGAGAACTGCCAGCAGTCCCACTACCATGTCCAAAGAAGGCTCTACACAAATGCCTACCTGTTGCTCAGGGCTTATTCCAAGGTCTAACAGCTGGTAAGCTAGGCGATTTGCCTGTCGGTTCAACTTTTGATACGTAAACTGAGTGTCTTCGGTAAGAATAGCAATAGCATGGGGTGTCTGCCTCACCTGCCGTTCGAATAGGTGATGAATGCAACTGTCTTTGGGAAGCTCAACCGGGCTGAGTTGTTTGCACGGGGCAGCTCTTTTGCCTGTCTGCTCGCTGGTGTGGGGTGATCTCAGCGAGATTGACAGTTGTGAAGTGTTGACGTGGGAAAAGCTCATCAGAACGGCGTTACAAAAGAAAATTGCGAGCAATATAAGGAACACCCATCCTTATTTTTCAAGGGTTAAGTGTTAAATAGTTCAAAATTGAATATCTTTACCTAAGCCTTAGGTTAGTTTTAAGTAACTATTCAAACTTGCTAAAAATTATGGCACTCTCTACTTCCGTAGCGCGAGCTGCCTGTAAAAGAGTTTGATGAGGATGTGTATTGTTCTCTTTAAATTTCTTTGAGACATCTGCCTAGCCGATGAAGCCCAGTGGGTCAAGCGGCTATGTGGCAAACCATAATGTGTGATGTTAGTAGTGGTTACCAGTTTTGCGATGGTGTACGGCGGTCTTACTATTGTTGTCGAGGACCTGGCCGCCATTGATCGTGGCGTAGATTACCCAATGGTCACCACAGTCCATCCGACTCTTAACTGTGCATTCCAAGTAGGCAATGGCATCTTTGAGGATGTAAGCCCCATTGCTAGCAATGTCGATATCGACGCCTTCAAATCGATTTTCACCGGGGTTGAAGGGTTTGAGGAACTGTTTCATTGGGCCGAGCTGTTTACCCTCGCCCAGAATATTGAGGACAAAAGGATTGTCGGGATAGATCAGGGTCTCGATAGCTCGTTCTTTAGCGACGGCGACGGTAAAACCCGGTGGAGTAAAGGTGGCCTGAGCTACCCATGACGCTAGCATCGCGCTGGCGACTTCACTTTGTTTGGCTGTAACAACACAGAGGGAACCGACCAAGCGGCCTACGGCTTTTTCGACGTCGCTGGCGGGGGTACGAGGTGCTTTGGCGCGTTTGGCTTTTTTTAGGGCTTGGGCAAAGTCTGTGCCGGCTTCTTCACAGTATTTGAGGGTAACCTCGTCAGGCTTAAACTTGACACGAATGGGCTCAAAGCCAAAACTATAGCCGCCGTCCCTAAGTTTGTTTTCGAGCAGATCAATGGCTTCGCCACTCCAGCCATAGGAACCAAATACGCCAGCTAACTTGTTTTTAGATGCTGTGGAGAGCAGTAACCCGAGGGCCGTTTGAATTTGGGTAGGGGCGTGTCCGCCAAGGGTAGGGGAGCCAATAATAAAGCCTGCGCATGTTTCGGCTGCGGTCTTGATGTCAGCCTGTTCGGCCTGTTCGGCGTTGATGGATTCAATGGCAACACCCGCTTTGGTGATACCTCGGGCGATAGCTTGACCAATGGTAGCGGTGTTGCCGTAGGCGGAGGCGTAGATTAAGGCAACTGAGAGGGTTTGTTGTTTCTGTTGGGCACACCATTGTTGGTACTGTTGGGTAAGTTCATGGATGCCGTACTTTACAACTGGGCCATGGCCGACGCCGTAGAGTTGGGCTGGGAACTCACTGAGTTTTTCAAGGACTGTTGTCACTTGTCTGGCGTTGGGTGCCATCACCGTATCAAAATAATACCGGCGATCTTCCAACAGGGCTTTCCAGTCGAGATCGTAGGGGTCGTCACTGCAAATGTGGGTGCTAAAAAATTTGTCGGTGTAGAGGGTGTAGCTATAGGTGTCGTAGGTACTGAGTCCGTCGGGCCAGCGCGGGGTGGGTACTGGCATAAACTGTAGCTGGTGGCCCTGACCAAGGTCTAGGACATCATCGGCGCTTTTGATGATGAAGGGAGGATTTTGTAGGGGTAGCTTGGCTGCTTTGATTGCGATCGCACCCGGATTGGAGCAAACAATAATTGCCTGGGGGGCTTCGCTAATCAGGTGCTGTAGGGTTTCCAGTCGGTTTGGGTTGACGTGCCCCAGGATAATATAGTCGAGCTGGTCAAGGGCAATGTGCGATCGCAGAGCCTCTAAAAAGATAGTCGTAAATGACCCCCCGGGCGGATCGATCAGGGCCACTCGCTCGGCCATGATTAAATAGGAGTTGGCGGTGGTTCCTTTTTCCAAGGCATATTCGATCTCAAAACGCAGACGGTTCCAACTGCGAGAGCGCATGGCGAGGGTGTCGGCTGCGATGGGTAATACTTGAACATCCCGCTGTTTTGTCTCAGTCATAGTGCCCCTCGCTTATCTAAATCGGTTGCGCCGACAGCTGTCTCATTCATCTATCTTAGAGGTATCTGTAGGTGCCCTACCATTGGTTCCTCTTATGGCAGACACCCTGGAGCAACCCCCTGCTGTGATATGAAACGAACCGTAGCCACCGGTCGCTCCGAGCTGGGGCAGCAGCGTTTTTGGTACTGGCGTGGTTGGCGAGTGCGCTACACCTATTTAAGGCCGGACGATCCGGTGGCCCAGCAGCAAACACCAATCCTATTGATCCACGGTTTTGGAGCCAGTTTAGAACAGTGGCGGTCTAATCTGAGCGCCTGGGGACGGTGTCGTCCCGTGTATGCCCTGGACCTGCTCGGATTTGGCCACTCCCAAAAGCCAGCCGTTTTGCTAGGGGCCGACCTGTGGCAGACCCAGATCTATGATTTTTGGCAGGCGCTTATTGCCCAGCCGGTGATTTTGACCGGTCACTCCCTAGGTGCGCTAGTGGCTCTCACAGCGGCAGCGCGTCATCCAGCCATGGTCGACCGATTGATTTTACTCACCCTACCCCTGGCCCGTCAGGAGCTAGTGGCTGGCTGGCTAGCCCGGCTGGCACGGGGAGTAGAAGGGCTGTTTGCAACCCCCCTATTGTTACGACCTCTGTTTGCTGTGGTGCGTCAGCCCAGCTTTATTCGCAAAGTATTGATGGGCATCTACCAGCAGCCTGAGCGGGTGGATGAGGGGCTGGTGGAGATGTTCACGCGACCTACCCTAGAGCGCGGCGCGGCGCGGACGCTGTGCTATTTGGTCAAATCTCGTACTCAAGCAGAGTTTAGCGATGCCACCGCCGACTTGCTAAACCAGGTATCTGTACCGATTTTGCTGCTGTGGGGTAGCCAGGACAGGGTTTTGCCCATTGCCTGGGGCCGCCAGATTTTGGCAGCAAATCCAGGGATTACCTACCGGGAAATTGAGGGGGCTGGCCACTGTCTTTTTGATGAAGTACCTGGAGCAGTACAGGATGCCGTAGATGTCTGGCTAGCCGGGTAGGGCAGCCCATAGGGTGTCATCAGGATCGCCGCTGGCCTACAGCGGAAAAGCAGGTCCTGTTGTGCTAGAGCTAGAGCGATCTTTACTGCGCTGACGCAGGCGTCGAATTGCGGCTGCTCGCCGTTGAACCGGAGATTGATTTTGTTCTAGCTCGTTAGCGCTTTTTGCAGTGGCTGATGCCGATGCTTTGGGAACCCGATTTAGGCACAGTTCTAAATTGTTGTAGTGGGCATCTAATTCAAGGGCGCGCTGTACCTCATCAATCCGTTTAAAGCGCTCCGATAGATCGGTGGTTAGCATTTTGGCCAGCAGCCGTTCAAAGGGCTTGCTGACGTTGACCGAGCGCTGCCAGCCGAGGGCCTGGGTGCCCGGATCGACATCAAACTCTAAGGGAGATTTGCCCGTGAGCAAATACAGGCAGGTGATTCCTAGTGCGTAGATGTCACTGCTGTAGGTGGGGCGTAGGGCCAGCTGTTCTGGGGGCGCAAACCCCATGGTGCCGACAAAATGTGTGGTAGGGCTGGCGGCGTGGTCACCGGGGTCATCATCGTGGTGCAGACATTCACGCACCGCTCCGAAGTCAAGCAGTACCAGGCGATTGTCATCGCGGCAGCGAATAATATTGGGGGGTTTGATGTCCCGGTGGATAACGCGATTGCTATGGATATAGCGGATGGCTGGCAGAATTTCTTTGAGAAACCGTTTGACCGTCTCTTCTTTTTGGGCGCCGCCTTTACGAATCTCACGGCTGAGGGTGTCGCCGTGGACATATTCTTGCACCAAAAAGAACTCTCCCTTAAAGGTGAAATAGTCCAGCAGCATAGGCAGCTGGGAATGGCTACCCAAACGTCCGAGGATTCTAGCTTCGCGGCGGAAGCGCTGTTTGGCCCGCTCTAGGGCAATAGGGTGACTGACCTTGGGAAACAGCTGCTTGATAACACATAGGGGTAATCCAGGCAGCATGCGATCGCGAGCCAGATGAGTTACTCCAAAACCACCTCGACCCAAAATTCGCACGACTTCGTAGCGATCGCGAAAAAGCTGACCAGTATCACAAAGCTGCTTGTTAAGACGAGGATCTCGACGATCTGGAGAATTTGGTTCCGACATGTAGGAAAGGCACTGGACAGTTAGCCGCCGCAGGCCGAGGAAAACTCAACTGAATACACTACGCTGCTAGTAAAATAATTATCCCATCCTGATTGGTGTCCGCAATAACGGTCACTAATATTAACCATTATGGCCCATTGGTTCGGGTGTTGTAATCTACTGGCTTGCTGCCCATACCAAAACTTAGCGAGTTGGCGTAGCTTTGGGCAACCAGAACTCAAATATGCTTCCACAATCGGGCTGACTGCTGACGCTAATTTCACCCCCCTGCAGCTCGACTAGACGTTTGCAGATGGCAAGGCCAATGCCAGTGCCGCCGGAGCGTCGGTTCCGGGAGCGATCGGCCCGCCAGAAGCGTTCAAAAACATGGGGTAAATCGGTGGCAGCAATGCCAATTCCTGTGTCTTGGACGGCAATCCAAACCTGATGTCCCTGGTGCCAGGCTCTAACGGTAATTTGCCCGGTATCCGTATATTGGAGGGCGTTACTAAGAAGATTTACCAGGATTTGTTCGGTGCGGGTTGGATCGGCATTGACCGCAGGTAAATCAGAAGAAATATCTACGACAATTTGCGGATCTTCTGCCTGCTGATCTTGAAAGTGCTGGGTCACGCGCTGAATTAAAGGCGTTAGGACGACGGTTTGCTGTTGAATTGGCAGATAGCCTGCCTCCAATTTAGAGAGTTCTTGCAGATCGTCGACCAGTCGCTGCAGACGTTGGGTTTCACGGATCAGACGTTCGTAGGTGGCGGCAGACGCGGGTAATTTTTTATCGGCTAGGGCTTCGAGGTACCCCCGAACGATAGTCAGCGGCGTACGTAGCTCATGGGACAGATCGCCGACCAGGTCCCGCCGCTGTTGCTCCACCTGTTCTAGCTCGCTGGCCATGCGGTTAAAACTATGGCCAAGCTGGTGTAGTTCTGGAATATCCGACGGCGGCACACGGGCTGCCCAGTCGCCAGCAGCAAAGTGTTGGGTAATGCTTTCCATGCGAGTCAGGGGACGAATAATGCGCCGCGATAGCAGGTAGCTGATGCCGCCAGCGGCCCCCACCCCCAGTAAAACTGACCACACCATTCCCCGAGCCCAGGCGTCCGTAAAACTTTCCAAAATCTGACCGCGCATTTGCTGAATTCGAATGCTTCGGCCCTCCAACCGCTCTAGGGTAATTACAAAGTAGCGGGGGGTGGAAAGACGGCTCACCCCGGCTAAAGCCACAATTGCCACGGCCACAACAGTCAGGTGGGATATAAATAGTCGTGTCCGTAGGGGGACTTTAGCCATGGGAGAAAACGGGCGATGGATTTTGCGTCTGTTAGTAAGGGACGTCAGCTAAGAATTTAAGAGCTGACAGCCTCATCTTCAAACCGATACCCCACCCCCACAACGGTTTTAATAAATGTGGGCTGGGTGGGGTTAGGTTCAATTTTTTTGCGGAGGCGAGCAATGTGGGTATCCACCACCCGTTCATCCCCAAAGAAATTGTCACCCCAAAGACGTTCGATTAGCTGTGGACGATTCCAGACGCGACCGGGATAGCTCAAAAAGGTGGCAAGCAAATCAAACTCTAAGGGGGTGAGGTCCAGGGGGGTCGGTTCTGGTCCTTGATACGTGGCAGAGCGCTGGTCAAAGTCGACTGTAAAGTGGACCGTCCGATATATTTGGCTGGGGGTGGTACCGCGTAAACTACGACGCAGCAGGGCGCGAACTCGAGCGACAAGTTCACGGGGGCTAAAGGGTTTGACCATATAGTCATCGGCACCGGTGGAAAGGCCAATGATCCGGTCGAGTTCTTCGCCCTTGGCGGTCAGCATGAGGATGTAGGGATCTTTTTTATCAGGGGTCTGGCGAATGCGAGCGCAGACTTCTAAACCGTCTAAGCCTGGGAGCATCAGGTCTAGGATAATTAGATCTGGTTGAAAAATGGGAAAGCGTTCTAGGGCGGCGGGGCCGGTGGAACAGATCTCAGTGGTGAAGTTCTCGTTTGTTAGATAGAGCTGGATGAGTTCAGCAATATCGGCTTCGTCTTCAACAATTAGAACGTTCATCGGTCGCTCCAGCCTTGATCGATTACTAGGGTAGCGCGCCTGGGGAACCTGGCTGTGATGTTGCAGAGCTGATGGCAATTAGAGATAAACCCGAGATAAACCCATCAAAGGGGCTTGCGAAAACGTAAACAATAGGCCACTATTCAGTAACTTTGATTCCTTCGGGGCTTGACAGTCTGGGGGGACTGTGGCGGTAAGCTAGGGCCGCTCCTCTGATCACATCGCTACATCCGTTGTATTTTGGGCAATTTTTGTGTATCGCTGGTTAATTGTGTGGAGGCGTAGAGTATGAGTCTGGCGTCGGCATTTACCCTCAGTCGCTTATCGGCCGATCTGACCTACGATTTGAGCAGAGCGCCGGAGGTGCCGGAGGAGATAGCGGTACAGTGTGCTATCAGCCGAGGCAAGATGATGGTGCTGTTGGAAAGCCCCAGGGTGGATACAGTGCCAGCTAACTATGTGTTTGCCCAGGTGGAAACCCTAATCCGTCATCGCCTAGAGATTGAAGGTTTGCCAGTGGAAGCCGAACCCCTGGGCGCCACCGGTGGCTCTATTGCCATCAAGGTTTATCTCAAACAGCAGTCCATGGCAAAGCCTAGCGCGGTGCATCGGTTTAACTGGCTGCTGCAGGATAGCTCAGGCCCTATTTTATTGGATGAGTCTACCCTGAGCGATCAGGTATTTGAGCCATTTTTGATGCGCCAGCCGGAGGTGGCCCCCGACAGTCTGTTCCACGCTCAGGATGGGGACGATGAGGCCACGGGCGATCTCTCAGAGGAAGAATTTTTGTCAGATGAGGAGATGCTGTCTGTTGAAGAACCGGCGGTGGATGAACTGCTTAATTTGGATGGCCTTTACGAGGATGATCCTGGCGACCCAGTCCAGGAGGATATGGGTGAGTCAGTGCCGTTGGATGTCAGCGATTTGCCCGAGGAGCATGGGGCAGACCGACGTGTCCCTACCGGTCTGGTTGCTGTGGGGATTGGGGTGGCCGCTGTGTTTGGTACCCTGGGCTACGGGCTCAGTCGTCCCTGTGTGATTGGGGGGTGCGATCGCATTGAGCAGGCCCAAGCCTTGGGAGATGCTGCTTTGATCTCCCTAGGAGATCAGCCGACACCCGAAACTGTGCTGGACATGAGCAAACAGCTCAACACTGCCATCAATACCTTAAAACCAATTCCCCCCTGGTCACGGTATCGAGACGAAGCCCAGGCGCTGCTGGTAGACTATCAGGAAGATGCCGACCTGCTCAGGGCGGTGACCGAGGCCCAGGAGGAGGCGCTGATTGCCGCTGGTGACAGTCAAAAACCTCCCCATCCCATTGCCCACTGGGAGGCAATTGCCAACCGCTGGCGTGCAGCGATTGGCCAACTAGAGGAGATTCCCGGCGGTAGCCCCATCCATGCTGAGTTTGTCGCACCCAAGTTAGAGGAATATCGTGGCAACCTGGCGGCGATTGAAAACCGCATTACGGCTGAGCAAACGGCGGAGGACAATCTGAATCAGGCCGGGCTAACCGCCTCCTTAGCTAAGGATCAATCAGAAATTGCCAATACCCTGCCCGCCTGGCAAACCGCCCTTGAAACCTGGGAGACAGCCGTGACCCAAGTCCAGCAAATTCCCCAGGGAACCATGCCCCACGGCGAAGCGCAAAAGCTGTTGCCTGAACTGGAAACCGAGCTCGCTAAGGTGCGAACTCGCTATCAGCAGGAGCAGGCCGCCGATCAGTTTTACAATGAAGCCGTCCGCTATGCCGCCGCCGCCCGCCAATATGAAGCCGAAGATCAGTGGACCCTGGCCATGTTGGGCTGGCGGGATGCCATCACCCAGGTAAAAGGCATACCGGTTGGCACCGGACGCTATACGGATGGCCAAAACCTGCTCAAAACCTATGAACCTGCCCTGACCACAGCCCACGAGAATCTACGGTTGGCGATTCGATTTCGTAAGGCTGAGGAGAACTTTGCCCGTATTTGTAATCCTGCTTTCTGTCAGGTTGGACTGCAGGGCGGTACGGTGCGGCTTACCCTAGCCCAAAACTATGACGCCCTGGCAAATTTTTCCATTACGGATCCTAATACTCGCACCAGTGTGCCTGCTTCAGATCAAATGATTGTCGAGATCAATCAGCTGCTCCAGGATGTGATTAACATTGGCAAGCGCACCCAGCTGCCCATTTCGCTATACGGTGCTGATGGTGGATTTATTGCGCGGTTTAGTCCCGAGTTAGAGGGCTATGTGAAGAGTGTGGTGGCGACGCAGACCTAGACAGGTGGCCCAGGTTCGGTCTCTGGGTTGATGCGGAGGCCAAGATTTTTCGCGGGTATAGTCTCGACGAACAGTTTTTGGCAGCAGATGGTCCTAAAATGCCTCCACAGGACATAGCTCTCTGGACGTTTAGGCCTTGTGCGCATAGCTCCTTTAGGAATTAGCCGAACGGGTGTTGGCTTTTAGCTGACCGCCAACGGTGGTGTCGGGTTGGTAGCTGAGAATGACCTATCGATTTCAGTTTCAAGTCATTTGGGAAAATTGGGACCTGTTGCTTGAGGGCGTCGGTCTTACCCTGCAGCTATCGGCCCTGGCCATTGTTTTGGGGCTAGCTATTGGTATAGTTGGAGCCCTTTGTCGCATCTCGGATAATGGGTATTTGAGCATGCTGGCAACGGCCTATGTTGAGGCTATTCGCAACACGCCTTTTCTAGTGCAGCTGCTGTTTATCTTTTTTGGTATTTCTAGTTTGGGTCCGCGCCTTGGCAGCTTTCAGGCGGCGTTGCTGGCGCTCACTATCAACTTTGGGGCCTATGCTACCGAAATTATTCGGGCTGGTATCCAATCTGTTGAGCAAAGCCAGATTGAAGCAGGCATGTCCCTGGGGCTCAACCAGCGTCAGGTGTTTCGGCTGGTGGTGCTCAAGCCTGCTGTAGCCACGGTCTATCCAGCGCTGACCAGTCAGATGGTACTGCTGCTGCTGCTCTCAAGTGTGGTGTCGCAAATTTCTACCCGAGAACTAACGTTTATAGGTAATTTTTTGCGATCGCGCACCTTCCGTGACTTTGAAGTGTACGTTACCCTGGCCCTAATCTATATAGTCCTAGCCCTGGGCTTTAAGCTTTTGGCCCAGCTGTGCCATCGTCGCCTATTTATCTTTACGCGCTATATCTAGGTATGAGAGATTTTAGCCACTTAGATATCGTCTTTGCCCTACTATGGGCTGCTCGGTGGACCCTGCTGCTTTCAAGTATCGCCTTTGTATGCGGTGGAGCGGTTGGATTTTTACTCATGCTGATGAGAATCTCTCCGTTGCGTCCCCTGAGATACATCAGCTGGGCCTACCTGGAGATTGTTCAAGGCACACCGCTGCTGATCCAGTTTCTGCTGGCCTTTTTTGGCATCAGCATTCTAGGTATTGAGATCAGTCCCTGGATGTCGGCGACCCTGGCCCTGACCACGTTTACCAGTGCCTTTCTCGGCGATATTTGGCGCGGCTCCGTAGACTCTATTCCTGCGGGTCAGTGGGAAGCCTCTAGGGCATTGAGTATGACCTATCCTCAGCTGCTGGGGTTGGTCATCTTACCCCAGGCCGTGCGGCGTTCCATTGCACCGACGGTTGGCTTTCTTGTCCAGGTGGTCAAAGGTACTTCCCTGGCGTCAGCCATTGGATTTGTAGAACTGGCCCGGTCGGCTACTAACATCACAAATGTGACCTTTGAGCCATTCTTTGTCTATTTAGTGACCGCTGTTGTTTACTTTGGTATTTGTTTTCCCATTTCCGTATTTAGCCGGAAACTGGAGAAATCCTTGGCTTACTGACTTGATCAATTATGTAACTCAAGATACATTGACGCCGGTTAAGCCTGCTACCGTGGGCCTATCTGTATCGTAAGGAAACGAGGATTTGACTATGGGTTTTTCTATCCCACGGCGGTGGCTGCAAACCATTTCCATTGCAGTTATTGCCTGTGTGTTTTCATTTGTGGCTGTTGCTTGTACCGGCGATACTACCTCACCGAGTGTAACGGCCCAGGACAGTGCAGCGGCGGTTTCTAGCCTGGATCGCATCATCGAGTCGGGCACCATCAAAATTGCCGTTCCCCAGGACTTTGCCCCCTTTGGCTCCGTGGATGCCAGCGGTGACTTAGAGGGCTATGACATTGATGTGGCTACTTTGATTGCAGAAGACCTGGGTGTTGAGCTGGAGCTGGTACCGGTCACCAGTGACAATCGAATTCCCTTTTTACAAACTAACAAGGCAGATTTAGTCATCTCCAGTATGGGGGCTAATCCCGAGCGAGCTAAGTCAATTTTCTTTTCCATTCCCTATGCCCCTTTCTTCTCAGGCATTTACGGCTCTTCTGACCTTGCTAATGTCGGTGGCTTTGACGACCTGGGTGGTTATAAAGTGGGGGTGACCCAGGGGACATTAGAGGATCTAGAGCTAACGGATGCCGTCGGCGATGATGTACAAATAGAGCGCTTTGCTGACAACAGTCTCACCGCATCCTCATTGATCTCGGGTCAGGTGGATATGATTGCCACGGGAAATGTGGTAGCCGCAGAGCTATCAAAAAATAACCCCGATAAAAACATCGAAGGCAAGTTCATCATCAAGGAGTCCCCAGCCCATATTGGACTACGTCGTGGGGAAATAGATCTACTGCAGTGGGTCAATACATTTGTTTATCACAAGCGGCTGGGGGGTAATCTGGATGACCTTTCCCAAACCTGGCTAGGTGAGCCTCTACCACCGCTGCCTGCTTTCTAATTGGCGATCGCAAAAGAGCCGTCACCAAGGTACAGCAAACTGCTGAATGTATTCAGCAGTTTGCTGTTGTCACTTAAAGCTTTTCGGGATTGAACCATGGGTGCCAGGCTATAAAAGCTGCCTCGGTGGCGGTCTGAGCCGCTCAGGTTCCCTAGCTCCAATCCTCTTTCTTGGTGCGCTGCGCCTTGTACAGCATCTCTGTCTGGTGAATCCTACGGGTTTTTTCCATCAGCTCATCTTCCGTTATGGACCAGTTTGTCAGCGTTTGATCCAGGTCTTTCCGAATATCCCGCGCCCCTGGAAACCCGTCGTAGCGAATCCGTAACCGTGCTAGTTCAATCAGATTAAAATCCGTTGCCTCACCATTGAGTAGTCCGCTCACGACGTCACGGTCCTTTTTGTACTGTGGATGGGTGAGTTCTTTCTTTTCAGCCATGGGGTTCTAGATGGGATTAGCAAAGCTAATAGTAGCGTAGGTGGAGCTTTAGAGTTTAAGCCCGGGTAAGGGAGCCTGGGGAGAGCCATTGGTCTTAGTCAGGGGATTACAGAACGATGGTTGCTAGGAACTATTGTTTCTAGCAAATCCCCCGCTCAAAACCCATCCATTGTGGTTAGGCTAAAACAAGCACCTTTGGCTAAAGACCTGATTCCACGTTTTCAACCCAATGATTACCCAAAAACTGCAGCAGCTTCGGTCGATATTCAACGATATGGAGCGGGCTCTAATTGCCTATTCCGGTGGTATTGATAGTACCCTGGTGGCCAAAATCGCCCATGATGTTTTGGGTGAAAAATCCCTGGCTGTCACTGCAGAGTCGCCATCGCTGATGCTAGAGGATCTAGAAGCGGCTAAATATCAGGCTGAGCACATTGGTCTGGTCCACCGCATTGTCCATACCCATGAGATGGAAAACCCCAATTACACCAGTAATCCCACCAACCGCTGCTATTTTTGTAAAAGTGAGCTGCACGATACTCTCAAACCCCTGGCGATTGCGGAGGGGTATCCCTATATTGTCGATGGTCTCAATGCCGATGACCTCCAGGATTATCGCCCGGGCATCCAAGCCGCAAAGGAACGGGGAGTACGCTCACCCCTGGCGGAGGTGGGTTTAAGTAAGCTGGAAGTGCGGGAAATGTCTAAGTATCTGGGGTTGCCCTGGTGGGATAAGCCTTCCCAGCCCTGTCTGAGCTCACGGTTTCCCTACGGTGAGCCGATCACCATGGAGAAACTATCTCGGGTGGAGCGGTGCGAACGCTATCTGCGGCAGCTGGGGGTGCGTAATCTGCGGGTGCGCTCCGATGGGGAAACGGCTCGAATTGAACTGCCCCCTGGGGAGATCAAAGACTTTGTGGCAACGGTGGATCTAGAGTCCCTGGTAGCTGCGTTTCAAGAGTATGGATTTACCTACGTAACCCTAGATTTAGAAGGGTATAGGAGCGGTAAGCTAAACCGCGTTTTGGAAAAGGCTGTGAAGATGTAGGGTCGGACATCCCTTGGAGGTCCTAGGACGTCTGTCGGTGCAACAGGATTTGCCCCCGTGAAAGTATGAAATATAGGCGGAGGACCGTAGACCAAACCCAGGCAAAAAAAATCCTCGGCAGGTTGGCCGAGGATTTTCTATTCATTGCTTTAACAGGTGAGATTCAACGTTCTAGGCAGCAACACCCTGACGTTCCTTGGCTTCCTTGATCACCTCGTCAGCCACATTTCTGGGGCAAGGGGCATAGTGGTCAAAGGTCATGGAGAACTGACCACGACCAGAGGTCATGGTGCGCAGGTCACCAATGTAGCCAAACATTTCACTCAGGGGAACATCAGCTTTAATACGTACCCCCGTGGGGCCGGGTTCCTGGGACTTAATCATACCGCGACGGCGGTTGAGGTCACCGATAACGTCACCCACGTAGTCTTCTGGGGCAAAGGCATCGACGGCCATGATCGGCTCTAGAATCTGGGGACCGGCTTTGACAAAGGACTGACGATAGCCTGCCTTGGCGGCAATTTCAAATGCGATCGCGCTGGAGTCAACCGGGTGGAAACCACCGTCAGTCAGAGTCACCTTAAAGTCAACCACCGGGAATCCGGCCAGCATGCCCTTTTCCATACAGGAGGCAAAGCCCTTCTCCACCGCAGGCCAAAATTCACGGGGGACGTTACCACCGGTCACCTTAGACTCAAAGCTAAAGCCTTCACCCACTTCGTTAGGCTCGATGGTGTACTCAATCTTACCGAACTGACCCGAACCACCGGACTGCTTTTTGTGGGTGTAGCTGTCGGTTAGCACCTTGGTGATGGACTCACGATAGGCCACCTGGGGTTTACCCACTTCCACTTCAATACCGTGGGTACGCTTGAGGATGTCCACCTTAATGTCCAGGTGAAGTTCGCCCATGCCCTTGAGAATTGTTTCGCCACTTTCCTGGTCGGTTTCCACCTGGAAGGAAGGATCCTCTTGGACCATTTTGCCAAGGGCAATCCCCATTTTCTCAGACCCCCCCTTGTCCTTAGCAGCAACCGCGATAGAAATTACCGGATCAGGAAAGACCATGGGTTCCAGCGTGGCTGGCTTTTTCGGGTCGCAGAGGGTGTGACCGGTCTGGACAGTTTTCATTCCCAGCAGGGCAACGATGTCACCCGCCTGGGCGCTGTCCATTTCCTGACGGTCGTCCGCATGCATCTCAACGATGCGGCTAACCCGCTCGGTCTTACCCGTGGCGGTATTGAGGATGGTGTCACCCTTTTTGAGGGTACCGGAGTACACCCGGGTAAAGGTGAGGGCACCAAAGCGGTCATCCATAATCTTGAATGCTAGAGCACGCAAGGGATACTCAGGATTAACCTCGGCCATACCACCGGTTTCATTTCCTTCGATATCCACCTCAGGCTGGGGTTTCACCTCAGTGGGGCTAGGCAAGTAGTCCACAACGGCATCTAGCACCAGCTGCACGCCCTTGTTTTTAAAGGAAGAACCACAGTAGGTGGGGAAGAAGGCCAGATCGTGAGTACCTTTACGAATGCAGGCTTTCAGCTCATCAAGGGAAACATCCTCACCTTCGAGGTATTTCTCCATGATGGTGTCGTCTTGCTCAACGGCTAGCTCAATCAGTTTTTCGCGCCACTCAGCTACATCATCAACCATGTCCTCAGGGACATCTTTGATTTCGTAGTTCATCGGTTCACCAGAGTCATCCCAAACCCAGGCTTTTTCAGTTAGCAGGTCAACCACACCGATAAAGTCATTTTCAATTCCGATGGGCAGCACCATTACCAGAGGCTGGGCCGCTAGGATGTCATCTACCTGCTTAACCACACGATAAAAATCAGCACCAGTCCGGTCTAGCTTATTGACGTAGATAATCCGGGCTACTTCAGAGTCGTTAGCGTAGCGCCAGTTGGTTTCAGACTGGGGCTCCACACCGCCAGAACCGCAAAATACGCCAATACCACCGTCTAGTACCTTGAGGGAGCGATAGACCTCAATGGTGAAGTCAACGTGACCAGGGGTGTCAATAATATTTAACTGGTGGTCATTCCAGAAGCAGGAAGTGGCCGCTGACTGAATCGTAATGCCGCGCTCCTTTTCCTGATCCATGAAATCGGTGGTGGCCGCACCGTCATGTACCTCACCGATCTTGTGTACCTTACCGGTTAACTTCAAGATCCGCTCAGTGGTGGTGGTCTTACCCGCATCTACGTGGGCAAAAATGCCAATATTTCTATAACGACTGAGATCTTTCATGGGTATTCTCTAGGATTTAACTACGTCTCCAAACAGTTTTTGACCACCTTGTAGGACCGTTTCAGGACCATTTAGAGCTAAAGCAGACTTGGCTAAGTGAGGGGCAACCGATCGTGGCCCCAGGCAATAGATATATTACTTCAAAATTATTCACATTCCCTAAATTCTCAGATGGCCACGGCAGTTCCTAAGAATTTAGGGAATGTGAATAACCTGTACTTAGCAGCAGATCCTCTACTAATTTAGCCAGGGCAACGCCGTTTATGGAATGGGGATAACCGATCTGCTTGATATCTACAGCCTGCCCTAAATCATGGCCGATTGTGGGAGCGCCCTTGCGTGTATGGGATGTGTCGCCCTCGAATTTGAACATAGTAAAAAGAGTAGCCGATCCGTTTTATAGAACTCTATTAGAGTAAGTGGGAGAAAAAACAGCTGATCGCTAAGGGCACACCATGGCAGCAGACAGTGGATTTATCTTGGATTTGACAGTTGTTCTTGGGGCTTCAGCGACGGGGGGATATCTGGCTAGTCGGATGCGTCAGCCCGTATTGCTGGGGTATTTATTTTCGGGTTTGGTGATTGGTCCTTTAGGACTGCGGCTGATCGAGGATACGGATGCCATTCAGGGGCTGGCTGAGCTAGGGGTCGCTTTTTTGCTGTTTTCCCTGGGGGTACAGTTTTCGTTGGCTGAACTCAACCGCGTTCGTAACGTGGCTCTCCAAGGTAGCCTGCTACAAATTGGGATTACGACGGTGGCGGCGGCTACCCTTAGCAGTCTGCTGGGCTGGTCTACCTCGTTGGTCCAGGGTGTCTTTCTCGGTGCGGTCCTATCGCTGTCTTCCACCGCCGTTGTCCTAAAGACGCTGACGGAGCGGGGGGAAACTAATACCCGCCATGGCCAGATTATGCTGGCTATTTTGGTGGCCCAGGATTTGGCCCTGGGGGTGATGCTGGCGGTGGTGCCATCGCTGAATTCCCAGGGGTCGCTGCTGCCGATTTTGGGGCTATCGCTGCTGAAGGTGACGGCATTTATTGGGGTTGCGATCGCAGCTGGCTATTGGCTGGTTCCCCGCATCATTCGAGCGGTCGCCCGGACCGAGAGCGGCGAACTGTTTTTGCTCACGTTGTTAGCCCTGTGTCTTAGCGTTGCCCTCATCACCGCCCGTTTGGGGCTGTCGATTGAAATTGGAGCCTTTGCCGCCGGATTGATGATCGCTGAAATCGACTACGCCGACCATGCCCTCAGTCGATTTTTACCCCTGCGGGATACGTTTGCCTGTTTGTTTTTTACTTCCATTGGTATGCTCATCGACCCGCAGATTTTACTCCAAAACGCGGGGATAATCTTGGAACTGGTGGCCCTGGCCATGGTGGGCAAAGCCCTCATCGTACTACCGATTGTACTATCCTTTGGCTATTCGTTTACGACCGCCCTGCGTACCAGCCTGGGTATCAATCAGATTGGTGAGTTTTCCTTTGTGTTGGCCCTGGTGGGGTTAGAAAACAATCTGATTACAGAACAAACCTATCTGCTGCTGCTGGGAACGACCGCCATCACCCTGGTGTTTACGCCAATTTTGTTTAAGTTCGCCACCCCGATCGCCGAAGCCCTGGTCAAATCACCTCGGCTACAGCCCTTTTTGACTATTTGGGAATCTCCCCAAGAAATGTGGGTTGAGGACGACCTGACCAACCACATCGTGGTCGCAGGCTATGGTCGAGTCGGTCGGGTGGTCTGTAACATTTTGCACCACAGGGGCTATCCGGTACTGATTTTGGAAAATAATGAAGCGGCTATCCAAACCCTACGCCACAGTGAGATCGCATATATCCTGGGGGATGCTGACTCAGAACAGATTTTAGAAAAAGCTCACCTAGACAAAGCGATTGCCCTAGCCATTACCCTGCCGGATCCGGCCAGTACCAGGCTGTTGCTAAAACGGGCCCTGGCGATCTCACCCCACCTAGATATTATTGCCCGCGCCCATATCACGGCCGAGATTGACAGCCTGACCCAGGCTGGAGCCCGTGAAGTGGTTCAGCCCGAGTTTGAAGCCGCCCTGGAGCTGGGCTCTCACCTCCTGACAATTCTGGGGAATGCCCCCACCGACATTCAAGAAACCATGGCCGCCATTCGGCATAACCGCTACCTCAGTATTCGCGGCGGCAGGTAGGCATCTAGTTTTCCTCCAGGAGTCCCCAGGCCGCCTGACTGTCCAACGGCTGTGAAAACCAATACCCCTGTCCGTGGGTACAGCCGAACTCGATCAGCTGCTGAGCCTGCCATCCGGTTTCAATACCTTCGGCAACAACATCTAGCTGCAGGGCTTGGGCCAGCTGTACGATGGCCTCAACAATTTTTAGGTTTTCACGATCTGACTCCATATCTTGAATAAAAGCGCGGTCAATTTTGAGGGTATCGACGGGCAGCTGTTTGAGATAGCTAAGGGATGAATACCCCGTACCAAAGTCGTCAATACTGATTTGAATCCCTCGGTGTCTGAGCTGTGCCA
This sequence comes from Cyanobacteria bacterium P01_H01_bin.26, assembly GCA_038748225.1. GTDB lineage: Bacteria > Cyanobacteriota > Cyanobacteriia > Phormidesmidales > Phormidesmidaceae > Leptothoe. The sequence continues at coordinate 30,224 of JBCDJC010000012.1, forward strand.
GGGTATTCATGATCAGTTGAGTATCCTGGATCAAGAGACTTTCTGTAATTTCAAACTTGAGCCAGGACGGCTGCACCTGGGTTTGCTGTAGTACCGCGTAGATTTGTTGAACAAACTGTTCACCCTGGAGATGACGGGCTGAAAAGTTGACGCTGACAAAGGGAACGGGTCTAGATGGACAGGCTCGATGCCACTGGCTGAGCTGTTCGCAAACCGTCCGAAAGACCCAGTTTCCCAACTGTGAAATCAGATCGCTTTCTTCCGCTAGGGGAATAAAATCTGCCGGTGACATAAAGTCAGAAGTCCCCTGGGGCTGCCAACGAATTAGGGCTTCATAGCCCACAATGGGAGCCGTGGCGCTAGCGGATGTGAGGGCCACAATGGGTTGGTAAAAAATCTGCAGCTCCTGCTGGCGCAGTGCCTGACGTAGTTTTCCCTCCAGTGTGAGACGGTGTAAGGCTCGCTCATGCATTTCGGGTTGAAAAATACGCCACCCCTGAGGCCTCTGTCTGGCTTGAATAAGGGCAAGGGAACCGTCCCGCAGCACATGTTCAGCCTGACAGTAGCTTGGGTCGACCAGCACAATTCCTATGTTGGCGGTGATGGTGACTTCGTGATCCCCCAGCTCAATCGGTTCTGCCAACCGCGTTTGGAGGCGTTGGACCAGGGGAGCAATGGCGCCAATATCCGATAAAATCGGAAGCAGAATGGCAAATTTGTCATCCCCCAGCCGTGCCAAAAACGCATCTTCCGGCGCAACAGCCGTAATCCGATTCGCAATTTTACTCAGCAGCTGATCGCCCCGTAAATGCCCCAACGTATCGTTGATGGCCTTAAAGCGATCGCAATCTAGCATGAGCAGCGCTGACCAATCGTACAGGGCGGACTGGCTAGTTTGAACCGTCTTCTCTAGATGCTCAATCAGCAGGGTGCGATTAGGTAACCCCGTCAGCGAGTCATACATGGCCAGATAGACCAGTTTGGCCTCAGTCTGCCGCCGCTCAAAGATCTCTTGCTGCAAAATCTGATTGGCGCTGCGTAATTCCTGGGTCTGCTCTAGTACCCGTCGCTCTAATTCCTGATTAAATGCATGGATCTGGGTTTCCGCAATTTCATACTGGCGTAATACGATACGGAGCTTTTGATTTTGATGTTTGAGGGACTGTCTGAGACGTTTTAACTCTAGCTGATGCTCTATCCGTGCCAATACTTCAGCCATTTCAAATGGCTTTGTAATATAGTCCGCACCACCCACTGAAAATGCCTTTAACTTATCCGGTATGTCAGCTTGGGCACTAATAAAAATGATTGGAATGTCGGCTGTTATCGCCGCGCTATTTAGATAACGACAGAGTGTAAATCCATCGAGGTCGGGCATTCTAACATCCAGCAGAACAAGATCCGGTCGGTCAGCGGCAATGGTCATCATGGCAACAGCCGCACTGTTGGCATTGCGGACATTGTAGCCAGCCTGGTTTAGTGACGCGCCCAATAACCGGAGAGTACTCGGCGTATCATCAACGATCAAGATCTTTGATTGCTTACGGGTTTGATAACGCAAGGCTATGCTAGACGATATCAGCGGTATGGGGGCAGGTAGTGCAAACTTGGTGCTTAGATAGCCGCTGGCAGTTTGATGGTAATGACAGAAACCCCTTCTGGCAGCAGCAGCTCCCCATTGAGGGCTTTTAACATTTCTTGGGCAATGGCCAAGGTCAAACCGGTGGATAGGTAGACCGATGAGAGGTTACTTAAGTCTACTTCACGGCCATAGAGAGATGTATCTATGGTGACACTCAGGTCACTGGCTGGACGATCGGCTGCTAGATCTAGCAGCACATAGTTTTCTGCAGCCGTGGCACTCAGGGTAATATCACCCAACTTTGTGGCCGTAATAGCGTCATCAATCAGGCTGATCAACAGCATCTGGAGCCATTTTAGATCACTAGTAACCGATAGCTCGGTGGGTTTAAATGTTAGCCGCAGATTGTGATTGGCCGCCTGTAGCTGGGTTAGCTCCTCTATGGTCTTAAATAGGCTGTTTAGGGCGATTGGCCCTAGGGTTGGAATTTCCCGCCCGATATCCAGTTTTGACGCCGCAATAATAGTATCGAATAGCTGTAAAACTTTATAGGCGGCCTCTTTTGCTTCGCCAGTAAACTGTTTTTCTTCTTCTGGTGTTTCGCACAGACCCTCTAAAATCAGCTGATGCAGACCAATCACGCTGTTGATGGGAGAGCGTAACTCATGGGCCGTGCGGGCGAGAAAACCACTCTTAAACCGTTCCAACTGGCTAAGGCGTTGATAGGCAAGAGCTTGGGGGTTCTCAGGTGGGGTGCTTTGGAGGTCCGATGGCGCGGCGGGCGAAGCGGCAACATCAGAGGATGGATTAGTCTGGCGCGTCTGGCGCAGGCGAGTAGTGACTACTCCGGCGATAAAGCCAATCCCAATCGGTACTACCGTTTGCCAATCCATAGAAGTCTCATTTAATAGGTATGTTTGCGCTTAGAAATAATTGCCTCGAAACTTATCCTCATTTATCCTCATTATTTATACTCTCCAAATACACGCTTCCCTGACGTAATACTTCCCAATTATCAGATCGCCAGCGGGCTACGGTGGAGGGTAAACCCGAGGGGACGGGCATATCTATCTTATGCCCTGTAGCCTGCCCTAAAAGTACTTGGATAGTGCCGTTGTCTAGTCCATACACGCTGGGAAACTGCCCTAATACCTGTTCAACGCTGGTTAGCGGTGGCTGTCCGGAGAGATTGGCACTGGTGGTGGCCAAGGGGCCCGTCAGCGCTAGCACCTGACGAGCGACTGGGTGATTGGGCACCCGTACTCCAATGGCGTCCGGGGTGTGGGGATGCATCGCCAGCGGCACTTCGGGGCTAGCGGGAACCACCAGGGTCAGCTGACCGGGCCAGTGACTATCGGTGATGGTCTGCCACTGAGCCGCGTCCATGGTCACATAGGGCCACAGTGCCGCTGCGTTGGCTCCCATTAAAATTAGCGACTTGTCTAAACTGCGCTGTTTGAGGGCGTACAGACTGGGGCTATGGTTGGGGGCAACAGCCAGCCCCCACACCGTATCGGTGGGCAAGGCCGCGACAGCACCGGAGCAAACCGCTTTAACATAGGTGTCTAAACATACACAGGGCATAGGCTATAGCTCAATTGCCTGGCGGAGATGGCCATCATGCTGCTTGAGGGCAGCCTGGGCGGCCTCTTTATCTAGGTTAGTCCAGTGCATCAGGAGGGCAAGTTTTACCTGTTGGTTGCTGCGGCCTAGCAGGGCATCAGCCTCGTGCCGTGACAGCTTGGTCAGGGCGGTAATAATCCGCAGGGCGCGATCGTGGAGCTTAGTGTTTGTGACCGACACATCTACCATTCGGTTGCCATAGACTTTACCAAGCTTTACCATTACGCCGGTGGACAGGATATTTAAGGCCATTTTAGTCACGGTGCCAGACTTTAACCGCGTAGACCCCGCCAGCACCTCGGGTCCCACGGGTAGTCGCAGGTCGATATCGACATCAATGTCAACCTGGTCTGCTGGCACACAAGCCATAAAGATGGTGGTTGCCCCCCGGAGATTGGCCTCCTCTAGGGCTCCATGGACGTAGGGTGTGGTCCCCCCGGCTGTAATCCCCACGACCACATCGAGGGCTGATATTTGATGGACTGCCATGGCTGTTGCCCCATCCGCCGGTAAATCCTCCAGGGCTTCTGAACTTTTTAGCAGGGCAGCCGTTCCTCCGGCTAAAATTCCCTGTACTAGTTCGGGCGGTGTACAAAATGTGGGGGGACATTCCGCCGCATCAAGCACCCCCAGTCGACCGCTGGTACCCGCGCCCACATAAAACACACGACCGCCTGAGCGGAGGGACTGGGCGGTCTGATCAATGGCCTTGGCCAAGAGGGGGGCCGCGGATGCGATCGCATCTATCGTGCGCTGATCCTCCTGATTAAATACCTGTACCATTTCCAGCGTAGTCAGCTGGTCCAGATTCTGACTGTTGGGGTTAATTTGCTCGGTCAGCAGGTAGCCACGGTCGTTAGGGGATGAAGTCATGGTGTTTAAAGCAGTTTTTCCAACTGCTGTCGAATCCGATCGAGTTCCATTTGCGACATGTCTTGAGCTGATTCAGTCGATTCGGGAGCCCTCGCTGGCTGACTATCCGGACGCGTCTCGGGGTCCCAATCCGTCATTTCTAGATTTTGCTCCGGGGGCATCACCAGCGTGCCGGTTTCCACATGTTTTGCCTCGTAGTTGGCGCTGCGGCAAAACTCCTCAATTTCCTCTGATTCAAACTCTTCTACGGTGCAGGGCGGAAAATCCTGAGCCTCTAGCAGCCCCCCAAAGCGCATGGCATCGTCCTCATTTTCAAACATCAGCACGATGTTACGCTCGCCTACTTTAAGGGAGTGGATGCCCTCGTTTTCAGTACGGGCGTTAAATAGAACCACAAAAACACGCATGGTTACTTTCAGGTGTAGAAGGTTTGCTAGCTATCTTACAGCTCCATAAAACCGTCTTCCTAAGGATGACCCCTGACATGGCTCTATGGGGTAGCTGCCCATATTCTCCATACAAATAAAAAATATTACAACTTTTCCATCGGTATCCACGTAGACAGCGATGGAACCCCCCAGGTTCTTCACTGGGGATAAGCCATAGGATACCGCCATGTCTAATCAGTCGAGAAATGTTCAACAGCCATCCAGCCCGTCTGGAACAATTGCCAGATTTTTTAGGTTTGATGCCCTGGGCACCGACTTGCCCACTGAAGTGTTGGCCGGGGCAACGACGTTTGTCACCATGGCCTACATTCTGATTGTCAATCCGGCCATTTTGTCAGATGCCATATTTCTCAATGAGTCGGGGGACTTGTTTGGGGAACTGGTCATGGCGACGGGGATTTCGGCCGCAATCGCCACACTGATTATGGGGCTTTATGCCAAGCTCCCCTTTGCGTTGGCTCCCGGCATGGGCATTAATGCGTTTTTTGCGTTTACGGTTGTCTTAGGCATGGGGGTGGACTGGCGTATTGCCCTGGCCGCTGTCTTTATTGAGGGGATTATTTTTGTTATTCTCACCCTTACTAACGTTCGTAGCCAGATTGTTGCCGCTATTCCCGACGCGGTCAAACATGCCACCACCGCCGGTATCGGTCTATTTATCGCCTACATTGCCCTCAAGGGAGCGGGCATCATCGCGGCGTCTGAGGCGACGTTTACCACCCTGGGTGATCTGAGGTCGCCGCCGGCGGCCATGACCCTTTTGGGGCTTGGTATCACCGCCTTTCTCTTTTCTCGCCGGGTGACGGGCGCCCTCCTATGGGGCATTATCGGCACAGCCCTGCTTGCCTGGGTGTTTGGCATCGCTCCCTGGCCCGAAGGTGTAGTGGCGATTCCGTCTCCACCCACCCATCTGTTTGGTCAAGCCTTTGTGGGTCTAGGGGAGCTATTTCAGCTCAACTTTTTACAGATGGTGAGCATTGTCTTTGTCTTTTTGTTTGTGGATCTATTTGACACCATTGGTACCCTTACGGGGCTGGGCTCAAAAGCAGGCTACATCAATAGCGAGGGTAAGTTTCCAGGCGTTGAAAAAGCCTTTATGGCGGATGCCGTTGGCACCACAGCTGGGTCTATCCTAGGTACCTCTACGGTGACGACCTACATTGAGTCTGCCTCTGGTATCTCTGAGGGGGGACGCAGCGGGTTTACCGCCGTTGTGGCTGCCATTCTGTTTCTCAGCTCCATATTGCTAATTCCTCTTTTCTCAGGCATTCCTGCATTTGCCACGGCGCCAGCTCTGATCATGGTTGGGGTGATGATGATGTCTGGGGCCAGGCTGGTTGATTGGGAAGATCCGGCCTCTGCGATCGCAGCTTTTTTGACTATTTTGATCATGCCCCTCTCCTACTCCATCGCCGAAGGTCTGGCCATGGGACTGATTGCCTATCCCCTGGTCAAAGCCTTTCAGGGCAAAGCGGGAGAGACAACAATTGGCATGTGGATTCTAGCTGCGATCTTTATTTTGAGATATATCTTTGTCGCCGGTGGCTAGCCGTTGGCTGGCCGTAGGCACTCAGCTCCGTCAGAGTGACAACGCGATAGCCCCGCTGTTGGATTTTGGGTAACACTCGCTCCAGCAGCTGGACGGTTCTTTGCCCCCGTCCTTTGTCACCATCGTGGAGGACCCATATATCCCCTGGATCGAGATTGTTTAATATAAACCACTCTGAAAACCAAACTGACGGTATGTGGGTGTCGTAGGGAAAAAGAGAGCCCAGCACCACCCGGTAGCCCTGGCGGTTTGCCACATCCACCATGCGGCTGTTGTACCAGCCCATGCCAGGGCGAAACCAGCCCACGCTGTCATAGGCTGACAGCTGCCGTTCGGCGGTCATCAGGTCTGTCTCAAACTCCTCGGGGGTGAGTCGAATACTGGCCTCGTCTTTGGTCATATGATTGCCGAGTTCGTGGCCAGAGGCGACCAGTCGCCGTAGCGTGGCTCCATGGTCCGACAGCCGATCGCCCAGCATAAAAAAAGTTGCCTTCACCCCATGGCGCTCAAGCAGGTGCAAAATTTGCTCGGTGGTTTCCCCATGGGGGCCATCGTCAATGGTTAGGGCAATGACAGGTGTCTCCGTCTCGATAAAATAAAGCGCCCCCGGTCTTAGCTGTGACACCAGGGCAAACAACCATTGGGGCTGGCGTAGGCCAAGGTAGACCATGAGGCTAATACCCATGGCCATTAGCCCTATCCCTATTTTTTGCCAGCCCTTTATGGCCATGGGAAATACCTCGCTGAGAAAAGAAAATATATAGCTTTCACCGCTGACAGACATTGCATACACAGCCACTGCATGCAACATTATTTGCACTAATGTTTGGAGCAACCCCTCTCCCTGAGTCTCTAACTATCCATAAAAAAGGTGCTGCGGGCGTTCTGTCATCAACGCCCATTAGCAGCACCAAATGTATTAAAATCTCGACGGTTAAGCCGCTTAGGGACTTGCTGGTAAATAAGAAACCCGCCAATAGCTCCTTTCCCCTTTCCCTTTAACCCTTCCCCACGCTAGTCCGGGGGGTTATTTTTTGGCAGATCCCTTAGCCCCCGGCTACCGCAGGTACGATGCTCACTTCATCCCCATCGCTCAGGGCGGTTTCTTTTCCATCTAAAAAGCGAATATCCTCGCTATTGACATAGAAGTTGACAAAACGCCGCAGCTCGCCGCTGTCGTCGCAAAGACGAGCCTTGATACCGGGAAACTGGCTTTCCAGGGAGTCCAGCAGGGTGACGATATTATCACCACTGATATCGATAGTGGCTTCGTTGTTCGTAAACTTTTGCAGCGGAGTTGGAATAAGAACTTTAACAGCCATGGAAACAACAACTCAAAAACTAAAACAAAGTGACCTTAATCAGATTACATCAGCAATGCAATGCAGTATGGAAGAGAGTTTTGGGCATATCCCTAAACCTGGGCCTAAACCTGGGTCTAAACCTGGGTTTGTTGCCAGTCTAGCCGACTCAGGGTGTTGGCTCGCTCCCAGGCTCGCTCAAAGCTATCTATCTTAGGGTCGATAAATAAAGGTTCACCCGCAGAGCCGCTGACGGCTTCCTGGGTTTTGAGACCGTTCCCAGTGATGTAGGCAACGGTGCTCTCATCGGGGTCAATCTTGCCGGCTTCGGCGAGTTTCTTGAGGACCGCAATGGTGGTTCCCCCAGCTGTTTCAGTAAAGATCCCTTCGGTTTCAGCCAGTAGCTTCATCCCGTCAATAATTTCAGCATCGGTAACGGCTTCAATATTGCCGTTAGTTTTTTTGGCAATTTCCAGGGCGTAGATGCCGTCTGCCGGGTTGCCAATGGCAATGGACTTGGCAATTGTGTTGGGTTTTACCGGGGTGATAAAGTCGCGACCCTCTTTGTAGGCCTGGTAAATGGGGGAACAACCCTCGGCCTGGGCACCGCTAAAGCGCACAGGCTTGTGGTCGACTAGGCCGACTTTGACAAACTCGTTGAAGCCTTTGTAAATCTTGCCATAGAGTGAACCAGAGGCCAGCGGCGCAACAATATGATCCGGCAGTTTCCATCCCAGCTGCTCAACCACTTCGTAGGCCAGGGTCTTGGAACCTTCAGAGTAGTAGGGACGCAGATTGATATTGACAAAGCCCCAGCCGTGGGTATTTGCAACCTCAGAACAGAGGCGGTTGACCTGGTCGTAGTTGCCATGGACCGCCATGACCGTAGGGTCGTAAATCAGCGTACCCAGCACCTTACCCGCCTCCAGGTCGGAGGGAATAAACACACAGCAATCTAAACCGGCATGGGCTGCGATCGCAGCTGTAGAGTTCGCTAAGTTACCCGTACTGGCACAGGAAACGGTGGTAAACCCAAGCTCCCGAGCCCGGGTCAGGGCCACAGAGACCACCCGATCCTTAAAGCTCAGGGTGGGCATATTAACCGCATCGTTTTTGATGTAAAGCTCTTTAAGACCCAGACGACGGGCCAAGCGGTTGGCCTTGAGCAGGGGCGTCATACCGGTACCCACATCAATAGGGGTATCGGTGGTAACGGGCAAAAAGGCTTTGTAACGCCAAATCGAGTTGGGGCCTGCTTCAATGCTTTCGCGACTTACCTGACGACGAATAGCGTCGTAGTCGTAGGCAACCTCTAGCGGGCCAAAGCATTCTTCGCACACGTGCTTGGCACCGGGGTCATAGGTCGTGCCACATTCCCTACATTTTAAGTTTGTAAAGGTGGAACACTGCAGAGTTTTACTGGCTGGACGGTCGATGGCCTGGGTCATGGGGTAATGAAAATGACAGATTAATTTGAAACTATCATGGGGTATAAAAAGGCGTCAAACATACCCGACTAATTTAGTCGGGTATGTTTGACGCCCTAAATAAAAAGGGTTTGGGGCTAAACTGCTGTCGCCGTCGTCCTAAACCCTAAAAGAATCGTGATGATTATTTTTACGATGCTCGCCTAAAACCCCAGATCGGCCCTGGCTGATTCAGCTGCCTTAAACAGCTGGGCATTGGGCAGTTCATTCCAAGCGGTGTCGCCAATCTCTGCATAGAAGTCCGCATCGTAGGGGCGGGTTCGCGTCACCACGGGCATCGGTACGGCGTGCCCTAGGAGCAGCGCCTGCTGTTTAGAGTCAAGCTTGGCTAAAACCGACCGCAGGTTCTGTCCGCCGGACACACCGGTAAAAATGGCATCGATATCTTTTTCGTCGTTAAGTAGGGCGGTGATGCGGGTGCCAATTTGCGACATGACTTCGTTGTCAATGCCCGATGGTCGCTGATCCACCACCAGTAATGTGACAAAGTACTTGCGCATTTCCCTGGCAATGGTGCCAAAGATAGTCTGTTTAGCGGTAGCCGGGTCAAGAAACCGATGGGCTTCTTCAATGGTGATGACTAACTGGGTAGGGCGATCGCTAGGATTTTTGCTCTGTAAAAACTGGTCGGCCTTACGCACATAGCTGGCGTGGATGCGGCGGGCAATGACATTGGTGGCCAGCATGTAGGAGAGCAGGTTGGATTGGGAGCCAAACTCTACCACCACATGCTTTCCAGCATCCAACGCATCAAGAATTTGTTTTACATAGTTGTGGGGGCAGGTGTTGCGAATGTACTTGAGCTCGGCTAGGCGGGTGAGCTTGCGTTGCAGCGCCATGATGGATGACTTGCTACCCATTTTGACTTCGCAAAATTCCTGAATCTCCTCGTTACCCATGGTCAGCAAGCGGTTGATCCAGGCTTTGCCAAACTCATTGCGCAGGATGATCGCGTTCTCTAAGCTGGCTTCCGATAGGTTTAGCTCGCGACCGATCAGGGCCAGGTCTTCAACATCGATTTGGTCAAAGCTGATGTAGAGTTCCTGGGCATCCCGTACGCCTCGCCGCTTGGTGGATTCGGGGTCGAGGGTAAACATTTGCACCTGTCCCGGAAACAGCTGGCGCAGACCCTTGACGGTGCTAAAGTTGGCACCCTCGCTGACGGCCTCCCAACCGTATTCTGAGTGCATGTCAAAAATGAGATTGACGGCGGCCCGCTGTTTGATAATGCCTGAGAGCAGCAGCCGAGTGAGAAAGGATTTACCGGTGCCAGATTTACCAAAGATGCCGTTGCTGCGCTCTACAAAACGGTCGAGGTCAATACAGATGGGGACATCCATATCAATGGGCTGACCAATGGCAAAATTGCGGCGGTGGGGATCGTCTTCCCAACCAAAAACAGAGCGAAAGTCCCGTTCGCTGGCGTCGTAGACCTGGCTAAAGTGTCCGGGAATAGTCTTGACCGGTAGCAGCTGCATCTGGGCGCTGCTATTGGCCTGGTAAGAGGCTAAAGCACCGCCCCCGGCCCCGTTAGATTTTTCAGATTTGTCCGCTGCAACATCCCCCGGCGTAAACATCAGCATCGGGGCGAGGTCCAGGGTGCCATAGGTACCGCCCCCCGCGAGCACTTCTTGCAAAAAAAGCTCGCTGGGATGGGGGGGGTTCGCTAAAATTCTCTGACTGGCGGTGCCGAGAGAGACGTCGGTCAGCATGCAGAAAAATCGCGATCGCACCCCCTGCACCACCAAAAACTTCCCTACCCGCATATCTTCCACACTGATATCAGCATGGAGACGCACCTCTAGCCCCTGGCTAAGGGAGCCTTGAATAACCGAACCTAGGGGCGTTTCGCTGGTCATGATAGGAAGATAGGTGGGGAGTCACCGCCCATCCTAGCTTGAGAATCACATTTAATACATGCGTTCTAGGAAAAAGTTGTCAGCAATGCTGGCCAACTGTGCCTTAATTCCCAAAGTTCCAACCCACACCTGCCTGCACCGCCGCGGCGGTGCCACCGCCATCCTCAAAAGCATCAAAGGCAAAAACAGCGTTGCCAAAGACCACAAGATTGCTACCCGGTACGGCAAAATCTATTCCAGGCTGAAGCACAAAGGCTGTCTCATCACCGACGGGGGACGCATCGCTGCCGGTGGGTATGGACACCCCTGCCCCCAGGTACACATCGGTTTGAAAACTGACCGGAAAGTCATAGGAGACCGTGGGTACCAGCGCCAAATCCCCATTAAGTAAGAACGCCTGGGCCCGTAGGGAAATGGGAACCGCTAGAAGCTTGTAGCGACCTGAGATGACCAGACCCAATCCGTCCCCGTCGCCGTCGTCATCATCGTTGAGGCCAAGGCTGCCGCCGCCGCCCACGTAGCTGCCATAGGCTGCTTGGGCCTGGGCTGGTTTAGTATCTAATGCAGTCACCAGGGCCGCTGCTGTCAAGGTGGCTAAGCCTAGGCGTCCCAATGTAGTTTTCAGCAGACCAATCATCGTTCCTCACTCCTTTAGATAATATCCCTAACCATTTTTTGAAGACTGCTTCTTTGAAGACTGTGCCTGGTCACCCCAAAGTAAAGCCCGCAATGCTTTTGGCAGGACGACACCTGCGGACAAAAGATGAAAGCGCCACAAAGTTAACGTGTTGTTGGGAAAATGTCAAAGATTTAATCGAAAAAATATGCTTGGGTGCCCCATTGGAAACGGTGTCAGGCGTAGGCCCGACCCAACCTAGCCCGTATTCCGCATACCAGCAGCAATTCCATTAATCGTCAGCAACGCCCCCCGCAACAGCTCTCCGCGACTGTAGCGCGACTGAATGATGCCAGTGGCTAGAGCCGATACATCATTGTGCTGACGCAGACGTTTGAGCAGTGAGACTTGTAAAAAACCTAGGGGGACAATGGTGCCGTTGCGGAGCTGAACCGAGCGTTGTAAACCGGGATCGCCATCTAATAGTGCCTCATTGTCCGTCACCTGGAGCACCATCTGACTAGTCAGGTAAAACTCCTGGGCAATTTGATCAAACACGGCCTGGAAACTCTCGCGGTGCTCGCCGCGTCCAAGCTCATCAACGTAGTGCTGAGCAATCTGTAAATCAACCTTGGCTAGGGTCATTTCCACCTTTGAGATGGCCATCTTAAAAAAGGGCCACTTGGTGTAAAACGAGCGCAGTAGCTCAATGTTTTTTTCGGGTTCTTCTTCAATAAACTCCTGTAGGGCCGTGCCAACGCCGTACCAAGAGGGCAACAAAAACCGAGCCTGGGTCCAGCTAAATACCCAAGGAATGGCCCTGAGACTGGGCAAGTCTTTTTTGCCGCCCCGGCGAGATGGGCGAGAACTAATTTGAAGCTGACTAATTTCTTGGATGGGGGTGACCTGATGAAAAAATTCCACCAGCTCAGGATCTTCGTAAATTAATGCCCGATAGTGCTTCCTAGAGCGCACCGCCAGCTTTTCCATAATCTCTTGCCAGGGCGGTAGCTCATCAAAGCTATTATTCAAAAGACTGGCCTGAACCACAGCCGTCGTCACTGTTTCTAGGTTGTACAGGGCCAGGTCTTTTAGATTGTATTTAGAGGCCAGCACCTCTCCCTGCTCCGTAATTTTGATGCGACCATCGATGCTGCGACCCGGCTGCGCCAAAATGGCTTCATAGGCGGGGCCACCGCCACGGCCCACTGACCCTCCTCGGCCATGGAAGATTCGCAGAGAAATGTCATACCTGTCAGTCACTTTTTGTAATGACTGCTGTGCCTTATGGATTTCCCAATTGCTACTGAGAAATCCAGAATCTTTGTTGCTGTCCGAATAGCCCAGCATGACTTCCTGTAGGGGCGTCTCGGTCGGTTCTTGCGTTTCGTACCCCCCCCTCAGCATGGACAGATAAAGGGGCAGCTCAAACAGCTCCTCCATCACCGCTGTTGAGCGGCGCAGGTCTTCTACTGTTTCAAACAAAGGCACAATGTGGAGACTACCGATGCCCGTGGCGGGATCATACAGACCCGCTTCTTTCGCCAACAGCAGCACTTCCAAGATGTCGCTGGCATGATTGCTCATACTGATCACATAGCTGCGACAAATGTCCTGCCCAAACTCCTGGTGCAGCTTGCGAACCATGTGAAAGGTGGCAACGGTTTCCCTGGCCTTTTCTGAGATTGGCAGCTCTGTGGGAATCAGAGGCCGTCGGGTGCTTAGCTCTGTCGTTAGCCATGCCACCTTTTCAGCCTCGGACAGATCGTTATAGAGTCTAGACAGCTGCAGATACTCGGTTATTTCGTGGATTGTGTCCGAGTGGCGGCTACTCTCCTGGCGAATATCTAGCTGGGCCAAACTAAAGCCGTAGATTTCTACCTGGCTAAGCAGCACGTCCAGTTCTCGACAGACTAATCCGGTTTCCTGCAAGCTGCTGTGAATCAGCCTGAGTTCCGCTAAAAAGTCTTGCCCAGACGTGTATAGGGTGCCAGCAGGAGCGGCATTGTCTTCTTCCTGCAGATAATCGCCGTTATATATTTTTTGACTGCGCTGGTGGGTGTTTACCAGGCGCTGCTCGATATAGGCCAGTTTGAGCCGGTAGGGTTCCTGGCGGTAGCGAATGGCAAAAGTCTCATAGATCTCAGGCATCTGCAACCGATCCTGCTCCAGGGATTCCAACAGCTCGGGGAGCACTTCGCTCCAGTGCAGCGATGCGCTCAACAGACCCGATAGCTTATGGACTGATTCCCTGTATTTATCCAGTACCAGATTGCGCTGGTACGAGGCTGTTTTCCAGGTAATCTGGGGGGTGACCGATGGATTGCCATCGCGATCGCTGCCGACCCAAGAGCCAAAGCGACAAAAGCGGTGCCGGGGCGGCTTGAGTCCTGGAAAGGTGCTGTTGAGGGCACGGTTGAAGCGCAGGTACAGTTCAGGAATAGCCTCAAATAGCACCACATCAAAGTAGTGCAGTGTGAAGTCGACCTCATCCAAAACCGATGGTTTGAACTGGTGCAGCTCGTCGGTGCGCCACCACAGTCGAATCTCTTCGTTGAGCTGCTCTTCGAGCTGGGCAACTTCCCAGGATGAATTCTGTGTGCGGATCTGAGCCTGTTCTTCAGCTAAGTCTAAATGGCGAAAAATGGTTGAAATACGACGCTGTTTGTCACGAATTGTATGGCGGACAATTTCGGTTGGGTGGGCTGTGAATACCAGACGTACATCCAAATGATCAATCAGTTTTTGAATGTGTCTAGGGGGAACATTGAGCTGGCTAAGCAGGGGAAATAGCCAGTGAAAGGTGCCGGTCCCCCGCTGTTTGAGGGCAACGTTACCCACATCGGTGCTGACCACGTTATTGAGGAATGTTCCACTGTTGGCAGACTGATTAAACACCGAGCCACGCTGGCTACCATTCCCCATGTTGGCCGCAGCTTCCTGGTAGTGCTTGCGCTGGTCCTGCTGCTCGTAGTGTTGCTCCACAATGTTAATTAGCTGAAAATAAAGGGCGAAGGCCCTTGCCATCCGAATGGCATCTTCCAAGCTAAGCTGCTCGATCAGCTGGAGAGCATTGGCATTGTCTAGGGCCTTATCTGCCTGTCCGTCCGGGGCACACAGGCGGCGAATATTCTTGAGCAGGCTCACTAGCTCGGTGCCGCATTCAGCTTCTAAAACCGATTCCCAGATGTTTTCAACGGTGGTTAAGCGGTGCCTCAAAAACGTTTCAGATGCCCCTGGGACAGAGAGGCTATCGGCCTTTGTTAGGACCATATCATCTTGATAGGAAACAGTTGGACTCATTCAACGTCAGCAGTAACGACGGAAAGACGGAGATTGCCCACGCTCAGCACCTCCGAGAAAATTGTAGAAGCTTTCGGACGCTCCACGATATATTCGAAGTAGCTGATCCAAGAAAATATTTATAAAGGTCTTCGGGGATCGGGATCTAACACTGGCAGTTGAATCCCTCGAAAGACCTCTTCGCTCGCCAAACCAAACTGGGTGAGCCAGTAGGTCAAGGTGCGGCCTACAATCAGTAGCCCCAAACAGGGAATTGTGGCGAGGGCCAGACCGAGCTGCGGATTGTTAACTAACGTAAACGGCAGATTGTTTACCGTTTTCTGGGTAGATTTTTCACGAAAAGGTTGCATAAGTGAGGTGCTCGTAGTAAACGTATAGCAACTTTAGGGAAGATCACGCCCAACGGTGGCGCTTTTATAGGACAGCGATTGCTTTAATCAGCGCTGATCGGACGCTGCCATTTCCAACCTAACAGGTACCGTTGATTCTAGATGCTGTTCTCACCTTAATGTTGCGAACTATGTCTGGAAGTGTATCCAGGGTCTACCGCCACCTGTCTATACAGGTACGTGTCAATGAACAACTTTAATGGTGAACTATCGTTAACCCTAAGGGACCGCTCAGAGGCGCGCTACCTTGAGCGATGGTTTTTGGCATCTGTGCTATCCCTAAATGGCGGCTTGAGGGCGGCCTGCTCGGGCGACAAATTTTTGCGGGCGTCGAACTGTTATGGGATCTAAAGGGTTATGTTCAGTCACGTAAAATCTGATCGACCAGTGTTGGACCCCTCGGTGCTACTGCCCTGGCTAGAGGATGTGGTCAACACCGCCAGCTGCACCCTCAAGCTCAAGCTCAGGGGTAATATTCTGCATATCTACGCCCAGTCTGCTGATGGCATAGACCGAGACTATGTCCTATTGCGATTGGTGCGATCGCTACTAGACCCAAAGCACAAGGCCGAGCTGCTCAAGGACTTTTCCCAGATCTATCAGCTTTATTTCTACAGCGGCCGTCCGGGCAATGCCCAGCCCGACTGGTCCATGCCTATCTATCTAAATCGTCTGGAGCGACATCTAGAGCAGCTGGTGGAAACCAGTGCCGATCTCGATGAAGTCAAGCGTTCAGCGGCTCATCTGACATCGGGTATTGGGGCCTTGGATGAAGCTACCTCGGCCATTGTGCTCTCCAATGCCAGTCTGGCGCGCAAGGGGGATCCAGATGCGATCGCCCGCTATCTTAGCCAGACCCTGAGCGCTTTGGATGTGGGGGTAGATGTGGTGGTCAATGCCGTTCCTGGTAAGGCCAAACGTGCCCAGGGTGTGATCACGGCGACCGTAGATCCAAGTCGAGATTTAATTAGCCGTCTATGGATTTTGTGCCGAGCGGCCTATAGTCCTGATCCGGCGCTGATTGCCGAACCGACCGCCCAACGGCTGCGGGCGCTAAAGCTCACCCAGTTTCAAGATGCGGTGATTTCGGTTCAGGTGCTAGGGGAAGATACGCCGGACTGGCGGCTGCGGGTAGACCTTACCCCCGATGAAGAAATCCTCAAGGAGTGGAGTCGCTGGGGGGATACGGACTCCATTGCTCGGCTGCTCAACCAGGTTTTGGTTCCCCTGGAGGTCAGGGTGCTGCCTGAGGTAAAAAACTCTGCTCTGCACCTGGTGTGTCACCCCCTGGCCATGGGGCAAACCGTGGCTACGGGGCGGTCTGCTGCCGCCTCTGCCAGCGACTCTGAGACCGAGATTGTCTGTGCGATCGCACCCATCCTAGAGCAGCTGGCCCCCCAGGGCCTAGATCGAGCTGTCATCTATGGTCCCTGTCCAGACGGTGCCAACCCGGAGTGGCTTAACTGTCTCGATCTGCCAGCGAGCGAGCACGCTGACTTGGCTACCCCGACGGCTGAGCTGGCCCACCAGGGGGACCTGCCGGCGATTGCCTACTGTCTGACCAAGTTGCTCAATCCCGAGCTAGATGAGCAGCTCAAGACCGGTGGCATTCGGGTACAGCTGCTGCGCCGGGAACGGCGGCTGCATATTATGCTCGATGCGCCCGTCTGTCCGCCGCGTCGTCAGGTGGTGCCCCGGCTCAAGCAGTATTTGCGCCAGCAACCGATTAAAGGTCTTGCCGGTGTTCGTATCTATGGTCGTCGAGCGGGTCAAAAGCGTCCTGACTGGAACTATGGTTACGACCGGCAGCCAAAGCAACGACTGGTGCCTGAGGCGGCCCCTGAGTTTGCGGCCTCCGATGCCTACCTGGGGGATCTGATCGAGCCGGGTACCCCTGGGGAGGCATCCCTAGAGCAGGACTGGCCCGGTCGTACCCTAGAGCGGGTGCGGGCGCTGTTGATCAAAACCCAGCTGTTTACCGCTGCGGTCCCTGAAGAATCCCTGGCGAAGACCCATCTGCCCGGTAGAAAAGGCATCGCTCTGGCCTGGGCCGGTTTGGGGCTGCTGCTACTGTTTCAGGTTGACTGGATTGCCGGTCAGCTGTTTAGGTCCCAATCTGAGGCGGCGACGGCTCCGCAGACGGTTCCCCGGCGACAGCCGCAGCGTTCAAGTTTTGAAGAAGAGCTGGCTGAACTCAACTGGGGTGAAAACGAGGGTGACGGTGCCATTAGCCTAGAGGATGAGCTGCCGGGCTTTGCTAGCTCGGCCATCAACGATACCGATCTCCTGGGCAGCCCACCCCAGACGACGGTGTCCATGGCGGAGGTCCTAGGGGCATCCCCCTACCCTTCATTTAAAAGCCAGCAGCTGGATGAAAAGCTAGCGCTTTATGGCTGGCATGTGGAGGAGCAAGGGGCTCCTGATGTGCTGGTGTTTGGCAGTTCGCGAGCCCTGCGGGGGGTGGACCCGACGGCCCTAACCATGGCCCTGGACTCCCTGGGATATAGCGATGTCAGTGTGTTTAACTTTGGTGTGAACGGGGCGACGGCCCAGATAGCGGATCTGGTTGTGCGGCAGCTTTTGTCCAACTATCCGTCGCCAAAGCTGATCCTTTGGGCGGATGGAGCCCGTGCTTTTAATAGCTCGCGGGTGGATGTGACGTTCAATGCGATCTCAACCTCAGAAGGCTATCAGCAGCTCATTACCGGTGAACTTTTCCCTGAAACTGAGGGGACCGGACCCAGCCTAAATCCTGCCCAGCAGATCAGCCGCTACTACACCCGCCTCGATCAGCGGCTGAGTGAGACCCTAGGTCGTATCTCTTCGGGGTATAGCGAGCTTACCTATCTGCAAAAAACGGCCAGTCTTAAATCACCACAGGTAGCTGATGCTGGGGGGAATCCCACTGAGACCGATCTAATTGATGCTAACGGGTTTTTGCCCCTGTCAATTCAGTTTAATCCGGCCACCTACTACCTCGACCATCCCCGCGTGGCAGGTGCCTATGACGGAGATTACAAAGCTTTTCAAATGGATGGTCCTCAGGTTGAAGCCCTCAGACGGATGCTGGCCCATACCCAATCCCAGGACATACCCGTTGTCTTTATCAATACGCCCCTCACCAATGAATATCTCGACCCGGCCCGGCTAGAAGTAGAGAGCCGTTTTCAGCGCTATATGCTCCAGCTAGCTGCCCAAGAACCGGGACTGCTTTACCGCGATCTCGGTCAGCTTTGGCCCGATCGCTATGACTATTTTTCGGACCCCAGTCACCTGAATCGATTTGGTGCCTATCAGCTGTCCAGCCGTTTGGCCCAAGATCCCATGATTCCTTGGCTTAAACTCAGACCCGATGTCAATTAATACCGTATTCACAGGGACAACTTCACAACGATGACGCCGCCTTCTATTGTTTACGGTTTATTTCTCATTATTGTCAGCCCTTTGTACTGGCTGCTGCCCGGTCGAGGTGCCAAGCTGTGGTGGATACTGCTGGCTAGTTTGGTATTTTACGGGTCGCTGCAGCTGCAATACCTGCCACTGTTGTTAGCTCTGGTACTAGCTAACTATATGATCGGGCGTCGGCTGAGTGCTCCCCTCGACTGGCGCATTCCCAACGAAAAGTGGCACTTCGCCCAGCAAGATTGGGATCGAAAACGGCTGTTGCTCCTATGGGTAGGTATTAGCTTAAATGTGCTGCTGCTATTGGGGTTCAAATATGTCACCCCCATGGTTGCCAACGTCAACCCCAGTTTGCAGCTCCTGATACCCCTAGGGCTGAGCTTTTTTTGCTTTGAGGCCATTGCCTACCTGGTAGATATCTATCGTGGTGCCCCAGCGGCAAATCACTTTATCGAGTTTGCGGCCTACAAGTTGTTTTTTCCAAAGCTGATTGCCGGACCAATTACACGATTTCAGGGCTACATCAGCCAAATGAAACATCCTCGCTTGCCCACCTTAGAGCAGGTCGTGGAAGCGGGCTGGCTAATTGCCTCTGGAGCTACTAAAAAGTTGCTGTTGGCCAACCGGATTGGTCTGCTAGTCAATCTTAGTTTCGACAATCTAGAACGGGCCGGGAGTGGCGATCTGTGGCTAGCCGTCTTTGCCTATGGTCTGCAGCTTTATCTCGACTTTAGTGGCTATGTGGATATGGCCCGAGGCAGTGCTTTGCTCTTAGGTATTCATCTCCCACAAAATTTTGATTTTCCCTATTTCACCACCAGCATTGCCGAATTTTGGCGGCGCTGGCACATTACTCTGGGCGATTGGCTGCGTAACTATCTTTATTTTCCCCTCGGTGGTTCTCGCAAGGGCTTAGCCAGAACCTGCCTAAATTTGCTAATTGTTATGGTTATTGCCGGTATTTGGCACGGCGATCAGTGGGGATTTCTGATTTGGGGATTGCTCCACGGTTTAGCGTTGATTATTCATCGGTTAACCCAATCAGTATCTGATACCCGTTCGGGGTTAAAGGCGTTTTGGTCTAGCTGGCCCGGAACTGTTGCAGCCTGGGCCTTTACCCAGCTATTTGTCTTCCTGAGCTGGGTACCCTTCCGTCTACCCAATCTGCAGGATGTAAGACTGGTGCTCACCCACTTTTTCAACCAGTCAGCCGATATCCAGTTTGCCCAAAAGGTCTACCTAGAGTCATTAGGCTTTAGTCGTGGTGGCGTTGTCCTCATGTTGGTAGGTCTAACCGGCATTATGGCCCTACTGCACGGCTTCAAACATCGTCTAAAGCTACAAACCAGTTGGCCTTTGAAACTGATGTTTATTCCGGCCGGTTTGTACATAGCCTGGCTGCTGGCCCCTAGCGAAACCGTTACCTACATCTATTTTGAGTTTTAAGCTTGCGATTTTTACGAGTCCGGGCTCCAGTCAAATGATTTTTTACTCTCTTTGGGACATCCTTTAGCATCCCAATTAGGTTTGAGCGAGTCGAGGCCACCCCTCGAACCCTTTTCAGGGAAGCTTTTTTAGAAGTCAGTCCACTAGGGCTAGCTATCGCAACCGGCAAAAAAGAAAGTCTATCTTAAGGAGTATTGCGAAACATAAGAAATCGCGTTACATTTATATATAAGCAGGCAGGGAATATTAATTGATTCTCTGTAAGCCATACATACTGTACCTTTACAACGCAATTATTCAATCATGACAACTACTCTACAGCAGCGCCAAAGCGCTAACCTGTGGAACCAGTTTTGTGAGTGGGTCACCAGTACCGAAAACCGCCTCTACGTAGGTTGGTTCGGCGTTCTGATGATTCCTACTTTGCTGGCTGCCACGGC
>JBCDJC010000013.1:0-49345 GCA_038748225.1 Cyanobacteria bacterium P01_H01_bin.26
GTATATGCAGGGGCAAACCCTGGCGGGCTACGGGGTACTGCGGCCCTGCCAAACCGGCTATAAGATCGGGCCGCTGTTTGCAAATGGAGGTGCGATCGCGCGCAATCTCTTTCAAACACTGGTCGCCCAGGTACCCGTGGGGACTCCCGTTTACCTGGACGTGCCGGAGGTCAATGCTGAGGCCGTGGCCCTGGCTGAGCAATATGGCATGACCCCTGTCTTTGAAACGGCACGCATGTACACCCAGAAAGCGCCGGAGCTGCCATTGGAGCGAATTTTTGGTGTGACTACGTTCGAGCTAGGTTAGCGAACAGGCCGGAAACCTAACCCCTAGGACGCTACAATAATGAGAACATATTAAGTGTTCTTTACATTGGAACAGGAGTTGGCTATGGGTCGCAAGCAGGCCATCGTGATTGGGGCTGGAATTGGTGGACTATCCATGGGTATCCGCCTCCAGAGTTTGGGGTTTGACACCACCATTGTGGAAAAACTCGATGCTCCAGGTGGTCGGGCCTATGTGCGCAAGGTAGATGGATTCACCTTTGATATGGGACCGACGGTGATCACGGTGCCCCACTTTATCGAAGAGCTGTTCTCCCTACAGCGGGACCAGGCCGCCCTCTCCGTGCCTGACTTTCCAGACGGGCTAGTGGATGAAAACAAACGGATCAAATCCGGCGTTTCCGGCGGCCCCAACACCAGTCGTTATGTCGAGATTGTGCCGATCCTGCCGTTTTATCGGATCTATTTTGACGACGACACCTTTTTTGACTATGACGGCGACCCCGACAACACCCGCCGACAGATTCAAGAGCTGGGTGAACCGGGCGACCTAGAGGGCTACAGCCGCTTCCATGACGACGCCAAAGCCATCTTTGAGCGGGGCTTTTTACAGCTGGGTTATACCCACTTTGGAGACATTGGCTCCATGCTGCGGGTGGTCCCCGACCTCATGCAGCTAGACGCGGTGCGCACCCTGTTTAGCTTTAGCAGCAAATACTTTAAAAGCGACAAACTGCGTCAGGTCTTTAGCTTTGAAACCCTGCTAGTAGGTGGCAACCCGCTTTCGGTACCGGCCATCTACGCCATGATTCACTTTGTTGAAAAAACCTGGGGTATTCACTTTGCCATGGGGGGGACCGGTGCCCTGGTCAATGGCTTTGTGCAAAAGTTTGAAGAGCTAGGCGGCAAGATTGTTTACAACGCCGAGGTCAAAAAGATTGACGTTGTCCGCGAGGGCGGCAAAAAAGTGGCCAAGGGGATTACCCTCGCCGATGGCACCGTCATGAAAGCCGAGGCCGTTGTCTCTAACGGTGACTGGGCCAATACCTACAGCAAGCTGATCGAACCCCAGTACCGCTTTTGGAACAGCGATCTGCGGGTAAAAATCACCCAGCAGTCGATGTCGCTGTTTGTAATCTACTTTGGCTTTAAGGCCGACGGCAACGAAGACGCCAAACTGCGGCACCACACCATTATCCTGGGTCCCCGCTATGAGGAGCTGCTAAAGGATATCTTTGGCCGTAAAGTTCTGGCGGATGACTTCTCGCAGTATCTGCACGTTCCCACCCTGACCGATCCGTCACTGGCACCCGCCGGACACCACGCCGCCTATACCCTGGTGCCCGTCCCCCACAACGGCTCCGGCCTCGACTGGGATAAAATTGGCGACACCCTCAAGGACAAGGTTCTCACCTTTATCGACGAGCGCGGCTACCTGCCTGGGTTAAAGGAGCGTCTGGTCCATGTCAGCTACATTACGCCTGACTACTTTGAGAACACGCTCAATGCCTACATTGGCAACGCCTTTGGCCCCGAGCCGCTGTTGGTGCAGTCGGCCTTGTTCCGTCCCCACAACCGCAGCGAAGACATCACTAACCTGTACATGGTAGGTGCCGGTGCCCAGCCGGGGGCAGGCACCCCTAGCGTCATGATGTCTGCCAAAATGACCGCCCGACTAGTGGCCGAGGATTTTGACATTGCCCCCGAGGTTTTAGGTGGCGTACCAGAAGAGAAAAAGGCCTCTTTGGTATAACACCCGTAGGGGCAGGTACAAGGCCTGCCCCTACACCCACTAATTGTTCAATTCACCCTCACCCGCCGGGTCAAAATCGCCATCATCTCATTGGGGCGACCGGTGGGTAGGGGTTTGCTCCAATCGTTGGGCTCGGAGTAGTTGAGCTTGTGGAGCAGGGCAATGGTATTGCGGATAGCAGTGAGACTGCCAAACAGAGTGTGGTTGACGGTCTCATATTCGTACTCAGGCAGAACGGGGACGATCGGCGGCAGATTGGCACCGCCTTGGGCGTTGTCTTGAAACATGGTTCTGGTTCTCCAGGTAGGGTGTAGTCCCTAAGCCCCTAAGCAAAAGGGTTTAAGGGAAAGGAAAGCCAGAACCTAAAATTCAGCCACCCCGCGAAGTGTTTCGCTAATCGAGGTGACTGGGGCATAATAATGCCCAGACTCCAGATTGGCGCGTGCTTTCTGGGGTTTAGCCGTCGGTGGGTGTTGGCTCACCTGCCGCCGGTGCTAAATATTAGGTTCTAGTGGAAAGGCCGCAAACATCACGACCATTAGAAAAAAGTAGAGCAAAATTCTGTTGCCGTCAAGCCACAAACTATGAACGCCAGAATTTAATTCCCCACATCAAAAAAAGTTGATAAATGAGACCAACAAGCCAGCCGCACCCTGCTGACAGCCCCAGACACCTCTGCCATAATCAAGCAAGACCCGACAAACCCCCCCCCCTCCTTTCCCCCTTTCCCCTTTTCCCCTTCCCCCAACCAGTACCCCTCCCCACCCCGCGTTCTTTTTCCCTACAGCTCTTCTATCGAGAAATTATCATGGCGCTGTTTACACTTTTCTAGCAAGAGTAAGCCTCTGACGATCGTCTAAAACCCTCCTCACAGCGAATATCAATCGTATGGGGATTTATATCAGCAAAGTCATCTGCTCTAGCACCACAGGGAGATACCGAGAGCCCTGAAGCACGGGTTCCGGCGAAATAGCACCGGTTGGGTCAACCTTTAGCTTTTTGGCGATCGCGTTACCTTACCACCGGAACCGCCTGTCGCTCCCCATGTCGGGGAGGAGCCTTTCCCCTGGGTTTTACAAAACGTCCCTTGAAAACGGGTGGGATCGCCAAAGACAAGGCGTGGCGGCTGTACAGATGGCTGAGGCTGATTGGGTTCTGGAATAAAGCCTAGGGCCTGTAATGCTTTCGGGCTCCAGGCTTTACCCATAAATATAAACATGCCAGGGGAGCTAGAAACGGGTAGATACAGGTGGCAGCGGCGTTTGATATGCCAAAATCGTTGCTGTTTCATAACAGTTCGCTAGATGAAAATAGAATAAAAAATACGGACGACAGAAAATATTGGAGACTGCGATAAAAATAAACTTAAATCCCCAAAGAAGGGCTAATCTTCTAGGGGAGAACGATATTTCAGATAGATACCATAGCTCGCTATTTATGGGATAGTGAGTACCCCGGAGCTTCTCCATGGCACCATAATTAGGCCCACAGAAAAGCCTTGGCAAGAGCGCCCAAAGTGATTAACCCTATGCAGTTGGATAAACTAACTATGCTAGGGTGGCAAATGCTATTTGATGCAGTCTCCCATGAGACTTTCTGTCCGTTCTACTCTTCGTACAGCTTCCGGCTGACCCGGATTATTTATCAGATTTGTTACGAAACCCTAACTCTTGCCGCTAAAGAAGTTTTAGGCTAGGTGTGAAAGACAAGCTGATATTTTTTGGCCGCCCCAACTCTGGAAAATTTCGCACTCGGACTCCCGCAAAATTGGGAATTAAGCCATAAAATAAGCATGCTTTGTTGGTTTTTGTTGTTACTAAAAAAAGAATATTGCTCGGAGCCATTAGGGATCCGCCAAAAAATAAAACCCCCGGAGTAGCGTGGGGAAGGGCTAAAGGGAAAGGGGAAAGGAGCTATTGGCTACCTTATTTACTAGCAAGTCCCTTAGCCTGGGGAGTGACATTGTCAACCTGCCTATCCTTAAATCCGGCAATGGAAGAATCTTCGATGTCTTCATTGCTCATCAAGATAAGCTATTGGGTCGGTCTTTAAAGGGATGTCATAAAAGATCTTTTAGGCTAGCTTAGCTACCGCTGTTATCGCAGTTTGCTAAGCCAGGCAACACTATATGCAGCAGGGCTAAACAAAATTGCAGAAGAAATTCGCAACGAGATTAAGGCTGACTGCAACAAGTTTGCATATTATTCATTTGTAGTGTCGGCCGCTTAGTCTGTTCTATGGGATGCGCTTATCCTGCAGCTACAGGGTAAGCGCCTGTGGCCACATCAAGCATTCAGATACTTTGTTGTAAACTAGCGGGGGTGTTGCATTTGCTGGATGGGTGCCCCATGGAATCAAGCTTTTTGACCGCCGTTTTTTTGCCCCTTGCTCTGTTTATTATCATGCTGGGCATGGGGTTAGGGCTAACGGTAGCCGATTTTAAACGAATTTTGGTGGAACCCAAGGCGGTCATTTTTGGCCTGGTTGCCCAGCTGCTCCTGCTTCCCTTTGTGGGCTTTGTGCTGATCAGTTTCTTTTCCCTAGATTCCCAGCTAGCGGTTGGGGTGATGATTTTAGCGGCCTGCCCCGGCGGGCCTACTTCAAATTTGGTGACCTATCTGGCCCAGGGCAATGTCGCCCTGTCCATTACCCTGACAGCGATTAGCAGCCTAATTACGGTGTTTACGATTCCCCTGGTGGTCAACCTGGCCATGGAGACATTTTTGGGGGCCGAAACCGCTTTACAGCTGCCCTTTGTAACAACGGTGGTTCAAATCGCGGTGATTACGCTGATTCCGGTGTCTTTGGGCATGGTGCTGCACACCAAAGCACCGGGGTTCGCGGCCAGGGTTGAAAAATGGGTGAAGTGGCTATCGCTGTTTTTCCTGGGGCTGATTATTGCGGGGCTATTGGTCAAGGAACGGGCCAATGTGGCTGGCTTTTTTGTGGAGGCGGGCGGTGTGACCTTTATGCTGATGGCGGTTTCCATGGCATTGGGGTATGCGATCGCAACCCTGGCCAGCCTAGATCGTCCCAGCGCCACGGCTATCACCATTGAGGTCGGCATTCAAAATGGCACGCTGGCGATTGCCGTCGCCAGCGCTCCCACGTTTCTCAATAATCCCACCATGGCGATTCCGGCCGCGATTTATTCCCTACTGATGTTTGTTGTCAGTGGTGTTTTTGCCTGGTGGTCCCAACGTCAGGTCCAAGTTCGAGCCTGATCGGCCTACCGCCGCCGCTGGACAATGGCCCCTAACCCCGCCAATGC
The DNA here is from genome assembly GCA_038748225.1 of Cyanobacteria bacterium P01_H01_bin.26. Lineage (GTDB taxonomy): Bacteria > Cyanobacteriota > Cyanobacteriia > Phormidesmidales > Phormidesmidaceae > Leptothoe. The sequence continues at coordinate 5,310 of JBCDJC010000013.1, forward strand.
AAATGCTAGGGCGGTGGTTGGTTCTGGTACCTGGGTCGGCTCAGTCGGCTTGGTAACAGGCCCGGCATCGGGCTCGCTCAGAGGCTGTATGCCCAGGGCGTCAAAGGCCCATTCGTTGGTGCGGCTGTCGCCGGTATAGTCACAAAACATATCACCCGTCGTGCAGGCAGGAAAATCACCGGTAAAGTCGCCATTACCCGTCTGGCTAAACCCATCTGCCAGGTTAGTGCCGTTGATAAAGTTGCCGTACTGCGCCAGGACAAGGGTGTAGTCACCAGCCGCCAGGTTTACCTCCAGCAGACTGTCGTAGGTTTGCCCCGTGGTCGGATCGTTGGCAACAACCCCTGAGGTATCGTCATCATTTTGAAAAATTAGAGTTCCGGCGGAGTCAAACAGTGAAAAAACTGGATCAAAGCCGCCTGCTGGGATGACGGTACCGTCTATTTGAGTGCCGCCCGCGTAGGAGTAGGTGATGAAGGTAACCGTCGACTCTGTACCTACGCTGAAATCAAACAGCTGCAAGTCATCATCTTGGGTGAAGCTGCCACTCAGGGAAAAATTTGCAGCCAAGGCTGTGCCGTCAAGGGCGATCACCATCGCACCAGCGACCACCCCCAGCAGGGCTGAAAATGGTTTCATAGGAATGCTTTAAAGGAAATTACTAAAACTTTCTAGGCAGTTGCGTTGCTGATCTGTAGGGTAGATTGAGCCTGTGCGCTGCTAGCCGTCAACGGTGTCGACGATGATAGCGGTAGAAAGCTGGCGATAATATACGCAAAGAAATGCCATTCCCTTGGTTTGAAAACAGTTGGAACAGCCTGTCCTGACTAAGCGCCTGATGGTGCCACTCTAGGTAAAAAAAATAGGTATCAACAAGGGTTAATATTCAACTTTAATAAGATCTCAATTAATCTCTGTTTGATATGAAATTCTTCTATGCGTTGGCATTATTACCGGAGAAATTCCAACGCGGCTTGTGGGCACTCCTTTGATAGCCTGCATTTCCTGGGGGAGGTGGCATCATAGAATAATGCGTTAAAGATTTCTATGAAGCAACTCGTTGAATCGTTTTATGCCTTGTATCGCGGCGGTTTACGCAACCCCAAATATCGCTGGCTGATTATTTTTGGCACGCTTACGTATCTATTGAGCCCCATTGATATTTCGCCCGATGTGTTTCCCATTGTGGGTTGGATTGACGATGGCATTTTAATTACCCTGCTGATTGCGGAAGTTACCCAGCTGATGCAGGGGGCGTTTAACCGCTCTGAGGAACAACAGCCACCCACGGCGGATGACGATGGCACTGTTGTTGATGTGCAGGCCCAAGAAGTGCCGTAACAAGAAGTGCCGTAAAGCTTTTTCGATGGTTGCTGGAGAGGCGTTTCCGGTGGCCTCTGTATATCCAGTACGTTCACTTGTCCTGCGGTTTCGACTAGTTCCCTGGCTGAGCGTCTGAGTCAGCGGCCTCCTCGGACGGGGTACTGGCGGCGTCACTGTTTTCCGTTTCTGCTGCAGGGGCGTCTATCGGTTGCCAATTGGCAATGTCCCAGGTGCTGGCGTCCCAGGGGGTAAAGGTGTAGCCGGTGATGCGATCGCTAACGGCGTTGGAGAGGGCGCGATGCACAATCGGCAACACTGCCACGTCTTCAGCGAGTTTGCGATCCATCTGGCGAAATAGCTCCTGGCGACGGTCGCTATCGCGCTCAGTTTGGGCCGCCTGCCACAGCTTGTCGTATTCTGGGTTGCAATAGCGGGCATTGTTTGGTTTTTGCCAGCCGTTGGCCATGGCGGCGATGTTATCACAGGTCCACCAGCCCATGTAGATCATGGGGTCGGGGATATCGTTGCCGATGGCGTACTCCTGCATGTCGGCGTAGAAGTGGTTGATGCTTTTGGTCTGGGTGGGGTCGGCTGAGAAAAAATCCTCCGCCCGCACCCGCTCGATCAGGATATCGATGCCGATGGCGGCCAGCTGCTCTTGGACCAGGGTTTGGGTGGCTTGGCGAATGGTGCCGATGGAGGTTTGGAAGACCAGCTGTAGGGGCTGATTGTTGCGATCGCGAACGCCATCCCCATCGCTATCCACCCAGCCAGCTTCCTCCAAAAGCGCCCTGGCCGTGTCTGGATCATAGTCGTAGGCAATCGGCTCAGACTCAAACAGCTCGGGAGCCACTAGTAGCTGGGAGGTGGGCAGTCCCAAATCTCCATAGAGCTGTTCCACAATTGTCTGACGATCAATGCCATGGTCAATCGCCTGGCGCACCTTTACATCCCCCAGAATCGGGTGGGGAAATTCGGCACTCGCCCGCTCCTTAGCCTCGGTTTCCTGGTTTGGATCGGCAAAATTCAACATAATTCGCTCCACCTGACTGCCAAAGGTGAGAACCAGGCTACCGGCTTCTCCGGTCTGCACCAAATCCACCAGGGCCGACGACTCCAGTTGAATATTATGGGCAAAGTCGGCGGTTCCATCCCTCAGCACATCGCGGGCGGCCACATAGGGGGGCACATTTCCCGTTAGCTCGACGCGCTTAAAGCCCGTTACAGGCTGCCGATAAAGCTCATTGGGGGCAAATAGTAGCCGTCCATTGGCATTGGTCAAATAGCGATAGGGACCGGTCCCCACGGGCTGAAAATTAGCCGGAGCTTCCCGCGCGTCGCGATTATTAAAATCCTTAAATAAATGCTCTGGTAAAACCAGGCCATTTAGACCCGTAAAGGGCATCTGCCAGCTGGCGGTGGGCTGCTCAAACGTGATTTTAACCGTGTGGTCATCGACGGCATCCACTGACTCTATGTTGCGATAGTACTGGGCTGTGACCGCCGCCACCGTAGGGTTGGTAATAAATTCATAGGTAAAGACAACGTCCTCAGCGGTCAGGGGTTCGCCATCGGACCAGCGCAGGGTGGGCTGTAGCCGCCAGGTGACCGAGCGACCGTCATCACTGATGTCGCCGTTTTCCAGCGATGGAATTTGGGCCGCCAAAACGGGTATGAGTGCTCCATTAGAGCCGTAGCTAGCCAGGGGTTCGTAGACAATACGCGCCGCTTCAAAATCTTGAAACCCAGTAGCCAGGTGAGGGTTAAGGGTGACCGGTGACCGACTATAGATCAGCGTTAGTACATCAGGGGCATCTATGACCTCTTCGCCCCCATCGCTGGGGAGGGAGTCTGCGGTGGGTAGCGTCTGCTGACAGCCTACTAGCAACATGGGCAATAGGCCGCTGGCCAGCTTTTTTATCACTGGGGACTGCCCTAGGGGCCTAGACCAAAAAAAAACCATGGGGGTTCTGTCGATTCACTGCGATCATGTCTGATGGTAGCCTTTGCTATCCCCAAGTTGGTGGGCATTGGACCGGTTAGGGAACTAGCGCTGCGGATTTTCTCCTGACCACTGTCTATTTCCCAGAAGACTTAACTGGTAGATGCACCCTGATGTCCTCCCCGGCGAATTTCGCTGGGGATTTTTTTTGCGTATTTTGGCATTGACACACCAATATGCGCCTGTCAGCGGTCTGCTAACAGGCGCATGTACAAGCGGGACAATCCCCCGGGGAGCTAGCTGGCAGTTGAGACCTCGGCATCGTCGCCAGCGGCTATCTCAGCCACACTTTCAGCCGCAGCGTCATCGGCTGCAGCGTCCGTAGTCTCCTCTGCAACGGCCTCCGGTTCCGGTTCCGGCTCAACCTTTTTGCTGGGTTTAGGTCCCCGCATCAAAGCGGGATTGACCGGCGGTCGCTTCTCGCGATCGTCTTTGCCCCGTCGGCCTTTGCCCTTGCCCCTGCCCCTGTTTTTGTCCTTATCTAAAGACGGCTTACGGTCCCTATCTTCGGGGGGACGATCTTTCTTCAGAATGGGTTTGTCTGCCATGGCGTTCCGTCAATTCTTGCCCTGTGATCCTAACATTTGCTTAAGGATTTACTGCCATCGCTTTTAAACTGGATGTTTTCTCAAGCGACCAGTTCTGGCTGCTTGGCTGGCTTGGCCTGCATCGGTGCGCTCAGGGCCTCTTCCAACGGTGCCAGACCCAGCCGTTCCTCCAAAATATCCATAACCTCGCGGCCAAAGTCATTGGGATTACGTCGCCACGCCTGGAGACACACCTCGCCAAAGAAGGAACCAAGGGGTTCTGGATTCCACAGCAGTTTATTGGCCACCCAGGGCAAGTAAATCGCTAAAGGATTGTAGTCCTTTTCGAGAATATTGTTTTCAAAGGCATAGGTCTCGAGATGGGTGTGGGGCTGCAGGCCAATAAAGAAAATAGCGGGTTCCACCTTCTCTCGACCAAAAATAGCCTCCAGCGCTCGATGATAGGCCAATGTTTGGCGGATAGTTTCGGGGCGTTCATCGATCACATTAAAGGAATAGTTGACCGATACCAAATCCTCAAACCCGGCGGCTTTAAGGTCACGGCAGTTTTGCAAAACCGTGCGGAGGTTGTAGCCCATGCGCATTTTGCGCACTAGTTCCTGGGAACCGCTAGTAATGCCGATTTCAAAGTAATTCATACCGGTTTTGACCATCAGGTCGCACAGCTCCGGGGTGAGATTATCGGCTCGGATATAGGCGGCCCAGTGGATGTCTTCCATACCTGAGTCAACAATCTTTTGCAGCAGCTCAACAGCATCGTCAATAAAGCGACGGGCTGGAATAAACTGGGCGTCGGTAAACCAAAAATTACGAATGCCGCGGTCATAAAGCTGCCTCATTTCCTTGACCACTTCGTCCGCCGGGTTAATGCGAACCTGTTTGCCTTCTACAACGGTGTAGATGCAATAGCAGCAGTTGTGGGGACAGCCCCGTTTAGTTTGAACACCGATGTAAAAATCGTTTTCTTGCAAATAGTATTCAAACTCGGGCCAGATCTTTTCTATGTAGCTATAGTTACAGGCGCTTTTTTCCACGGGGTTAGGCCACTCATGGATGAGACGCTCGCGCGGATCGGTTTCACCCACCACGTAGCAGCGTTCGTTGCTAATGGATTCTTGGCGAATCAGTTTTTCAAGCAGCAGTTCCCCTTCGCCCACAGAGACAATAGTGCCCTTGGGCATCATGGACGCCATCTGTTCATAAAAAACGCTGACGGCGCCACCACCCACCACCAGATCTACCCCAGGGCAGTAGCGTTTGGCCCGTTTAAATCCTCGCTTGATCAAACCTGTATTTTGCCACAGCTCGTTGAGGTAGGTAGTAACCATGCGAAGACCCCCCAGGGCTCCGCGCATTTTCACCAAAGGATTACGGGCATAGTTGAACTCAAAGGCATTTTGTAGCGGGTTACCCCCACGACCGCCAACGGGCGCATATATCTGAATGTCGCGCCAGGAAAAGACCAGCAAACTGGGTTGAAAGTCATCAATGCAGCGATCTAGGGCCGAACCAAAGTCCAACGGGGGAAACGTGCCAAGGTCAAAAATACGCTGCTCCAAATCGGGAAAGACTTTACGTAGGTGATCCGCCAAATACACCACACCGATTGGAAAAATCGGGTTGCAGGGGAGCCGAACATAGAGAACTCGGTTAGCCATCGCTACACTGGTTACCTTAAGTTACTTACTGTTAAAAAACTGAGATAAATTTTCAGGTTTTTCACATATCTTTACGATACCATTGGTCATTTGGGATTTCATCGGTGTGGCGGATCAATTGCGACACGAAACGTGCTGGTGCTGTGCTGTCCCGTGGGGTTGGATTGAAAAGTTAGATGATATCCGGTGTGGAAACCAAATGCATTAATGGAAATTTTGGTATCGATTGAGTCAGTATGAATGTCATCTCATCTAGACATTATTGCTATTTCTAACCCTTTAAATCTTGTTAGGGTAAATCCCTCCTTGGGATTTTTACAAGGACATTTTTTTGGGCTATGTCAAAGAAATAATTAAGTGATTGAAGCCGTTTGGGTAAGCTGTTTAAAGTGTTCACGATAAGAAGAAATATTTTTATTCTTTGGCCGTATTAAATAAATATGCTATGACTGTAGACCGTGAATGGTGACCCTCCCGAAATTTTCCGAAAACCTCATCGGTAGCCGCTTTTACAGTTGCTGGGGATCGGTGAATGTTATGATAATTGGTACTGTTGGTAGACCTATTCGCTCTTTACTCCTCCCATGACACAAATACTTGATCCCATACCGGCTGACAACTCTGATACGGTCCTATGTTGTTATGTAAATAGTTCTAGTAAAATTCAGGTAGTTAGGATTACAAATATTCCAAATTGGTACTTTGAGCGTGTTGTTTTTCCTGGGCAACGATTGATGTTTGAAGCGCCTATGGGAGGGCAGCTAGAAATACATTCTGGCTCAATGGCAAGCTCTATTTTGGAAGATACCTTCCCCTGTTCTCGTCTAGTTATTGACCAGGCCAAAGACGAGGCTGTGGGCATGGCTGTCGGGTCCACCTTGGGGGTGGGGGATGACACGTCGATGACCCGGGAGGTCATGCAGCCTGTTCACAGTTAGTTAATAATTTTTAATCTTGGCGCTGGTCGGCTAAGGTTTGGGATAGATTGGCCTCTTTATATCTGGTCCCTTTCTTGCTGGGATATGTCGTGAGCTTGAGGCGTTTCCGGTATTGATTTCTTCCCTGGGCCGCTAGTTTACAATCAGCTTTTGTGGTAATGCTTACACAGCCCTTGGCACTCTAGAGCCAGGGGCTGTGTCCTATGGGTAAGTGTTAGCGAATGGATTTACCATCGTTTCTCTGGTTGTGGCGTATTGCCGCTTGGTCTATGGGTCTGTCGCTAACGGTTTATACCGGTCTGTTGATAACGGGGAGTTTTGTTTGGTACGGGCGCTCCCATCATCAGCCCCAACCGGGATGGCTGCGGCTTATCCATATCGTGTTAGGTGTGTTGCTAGTTGTTCTGGTATTACTCCTATTGGGTATTGGAATTGTGGGTACTTTGGGCGAGCATGGTCGCCTGGGGCATTCCTGGCATTTGTGGGCTGGTTTATCGGTGGTTGGGCTAGTGCTGGTGTCGTCGGGGGCGGCGTCTCAAATTGCCAGTCGGCCCTGGGCGCGACCCCTGCATGTGGCTGTGAATGGAGTACTTTTTGTTGCCTTTGCAGCGGTTGGCTACAGCGGTTGGACAGTGGTGCAGCAGTACTTGCCCTAAGGGCGGGCAGGCGGGCATTCAGCTCCCACCCAGGCCCTCTTGGGTGCTTTAGCCTGTGGATTAAAGCGTGTTAAGTTCAAGCTCTATGGCATTTTTTTGTTGGCACCTATGACTCTGGCTGATACGCCCCTCGATCGATTTCGGATTTCGCCGCTGATTAAGGTGACGCTGATAGGTTTCTACGGCGCGCTATTGCTGCCGCTACCGTTTTTGGCCCAGGCCACTGATGCGCCGGTTAGTCCTGGAGTGCTGGTGGCGTTGGCGCTGCTGGGGGCCCTATTTTTGGGGATGGGGCTAAGTGAACAGGTGCACACCAGCGATGATGGTATTGCGATGGTGTCACCGCTGCCCTGGCGGGGTTGGTCCCTACGGTGGTCTGAGATTAAGGCGCTCAAACCGCGTTCGACTGGTCAGAATGGAACGGTTTACTACTTTATTACCGAGGCGGCGGATCGGGCTTATTTACTGCCCATGCGGGTGGTGGGGTTTGCCCGGCTGGTGCGTACGATAGAAGCAAGAACCGGTATCGACACCCAGGATGTAACACCGCTGGCTCAGCCCTGGATGTATCTGTTTTTGTTGGTGCTGACGGTGCTATTACTGTTGATGGATATTTGGACAATTTGGACGGCCACTCAGCTAGGGGCCTAGGGACAGTTTTGATTGGCAAACGCAGGATGGATGCGAGTCAATGGTCTCGGCACCGCTGTTTTGAATGGGACATGGGCCATGGTGAGCGAGGAGAGCGTCTTGGAATTTGTGGATGTGTCACTGCGGGCTGAGGTGGGTATTGGCCTGCTGTTGGATCACATATCCTTTGCGATCGCACCCCAGATCCGTTTAGCCATTGTGGGACCTTCGGGGGCGGGCAAAACCTCCCTACTGCGGCTGATGAACCGGCTAGCGGAACCCACCAGTGGTCAGATCTGGTACCGGCAGCAGCCCCTTGCCCAGTATCCGGTGGTCAATCTGCGACGGCAGATCGGTCTGGTGTTGCAGGATAGCAAGCTGCTGGAGCAGTCCGTTGAGGAGACCCTGTGCTATCCCGCCCGACTGCGGGGGATAGGGGCTGCCGAAGCCAGACAGACACTACCCTCCTGGCTGGAGCGTTTAAAAATTCCCCAGGACTGGCTCAGTCGCCAGGCCGTGGAGCTTTCCGTGGGGCAGCGACAGCGGGTTGCGATCGCCCGCACCCTGATCACCCAGCCCGACATCGTGCTGTTGGATGAACCCACCTCCGCCCAGGACATGGGCTATGCCCAGCACCTGCTCACCTACCTGACCAAACAAACCGACAGCACCGTCGTGATGATCAACCACCAGCTCGATTTAATCGCCGACTGGGCCACCCACGTCCTATCCCTGCATCGGGGGCATCTAATCAGCTATGAGCCGGTCAAACAGGTTAATTGGGCCACCCTAAAACAAACGATCGTAACCGCCCAGACCAGAGACGATTGGGATGATGACTGGGCTCATGACTAGGGCCGCTGGGGCTAACCGGCCGCTTTGACAACACCGGCACCGATCACCTGCCCTGTGTAGGTATGGAGCCGTTCAATATTGAGGCGATAGCCCACATTGCGAACGGTTTGGATAAAGCTAGGCTGGCGTGGATCCACCTCGATTTTTTTGCGCAGCGACAGGACATGGGTATCCACGGTGCGCGGGTTATCGATGGCATCGGGCCAGGCTCGTCGCAGCAGATCGGCTCGACTTAGGGGGGAGCCCTCAGCCTGGGTTAGCACATAGAGCAGGCTAAACTCCTGGGGGGTCAGGTCAATAAACTGCTCCCTAAAGCGCACACGCCGCTGCACAAGGTCGATATTTAGATCGCCATAGGTCAGGGAGACCGGAGCCGTAATTTTACGGTTGCGTCGGGTGAGGGCTTCAACCCGGGCCAAAAATTCTTGCATGCCAAAGGGCTTTTTTAAATAGTCGTCTGCCCCCGCCTGCAGCCCCGCTACCACATCCGGTTCACCTGATTTGGCCGATAGGATCATCACCAGGGGACGACCTCGCTGCTGCAGCCACTGGCACAGCTCCAAGCCGCTGCCGTCCGACAGCTCCGTTTCCATAATGACCAGGTTTGGTTGAGCCGTCTGAAAGGTTTCCTTGGCCCGCGCGATATCTGCAGACTGATTTACTCGATAGCCTGCCTGCTGAAGGTGCCAACTAAGTAGCGATCGCAGGTGAGGATTACCCTCAATGATTTGAATACACGTAGAGGCCACAGGTAACTAGGAAGCCCAGGCTTCATAACACTCTCGTAAAAGATTATCAAAGCCCTTAAAAAAATTTTGTAGTTGCGGCTACGGGGCGGGTCGTACGTCCGTATTTCTCTGCGATCGCTAGGTAGTATCCCTAAGCCATAGCGATTTCAGCCATCTCCCGAAAGTTAGCCCGTTCACGCTAGTGATACCACCATGATCCAATCGGCAAACCCTATATATTTGCAAAATAAAAGATGACTGCCCCTGGGGGAGCTGATAAAATCTTAGAGAGACTACGGAAAAAACAAGAAAGTTTACATAAGTCAAATACGGCTTTTGGACAGCATCAGTCGTATCTACCACCTCAATCAACGTTCCGATCACTATCCTTCGTCACAACAGAGTCAAACCCTCCCCAGATAAATGTCAGTTATTTAGCAGAAAGTCATCGTCCCCCATCCCATTATTTGACTAACCCACAGCAGTAGCGACAGATTCTGAGCGAGCGGTATAGAGGAGGCCCACACACAAATATGCTTCAAGACGCAAAATCAATTCGCTATTACCAAAGAATCACAGATGCCTTAGTTGACCAGTGGAACCGTGGGTATCGTTCCGATGAACTACGCCGCTACATTGCGGGATACCTGGCAGCCCTGCGTCACTCTGATGCCCTAGAACCCTACCTTATCCATCGGCTAGAAGCAGAGGTGATTCGATTTTTGTCCGACAGCTCAAACTTTGCCATAGCCCAGCCTGAACCTGACTATCGTTAGCTGTTACTACACCTTAAAGGCACCCTCATCAGGGTGCCTTTGTCAGTTTTTAGGATGCCAGGGCAACTTCGACCATTTCCTGGAGTTTGCCGCTTTGGTAGAGTTCGATCATGATATCTGAGCCGCCAATAAACTCGCCCCCAATGTAAACCTGGGGAATTGTAGGCCAGTTGGAATATTCCTTGATGCCCTGGCGAATGTCGTAATCTGCCAGGACATCAACCGTTTCATAGGGAGCCCCCAGAGAATTGAGAATCTGGGCAACATTGTTGGAAAATCCGCATTGGGGCATCAGTTTGGTGCCCTTCATGAATACAAGAATTTTGTTGGCTGCAAGCAGGCTATCGATTTTTTCTTTGACTTCTGGAGACATGGCTGGGGCTCTCAATTAGTAAGCTAAGACTCTAACGTGATTTTTGATGGGTTCAAATGGGTTCAAACCACCGGTGACGCAGGTGTGAACAACTGCGTCAGGTTTGCTGGGCCCACTCTTCAGGCGTAAAGGTTTTAAGCGTCAGCGCATGGAGATCGCCCGAGGTCATCGCCGCATTGACGCTGCCATAAACCAGCTGGTGCTGCTTAACCAGATTGAGTCCTTCAAACGATGGGGACACAATCGTAGCCTGGTAATGGTCTTGGGTCCCTGTTAGGTCCTGGACCGTAACCTTGGCATCGGGCAGCTTGGCTTTGATCAGTTGTTCTACTTGGTCAGCAGGAATCATAGGAATGGTCCGTAGGAAAATGTCTAAGCCTGGCTGGCCTAGTACTAGGGTAGCAGCCGCCTGAAGCGGGCAACCGGCATTTATCCCAAAATTGCCAATGATGTTGATTTAGCTACGCCTGGCTGCCGACAATATACGGGACTAACAAAGTCTTCTACTGAGGCTCAGGGTCTACTGAGGCTCAGGGGAGGTAGTGGCTTCCTCAGTACCCACAAAAGGCTGGGCCACAAACCCAATTTCGAGCAGCTGGTCGTAGGCCTGCTTACCCAGTTCGCGGGTGGGGTTTTGACTGGTAAGCACCTCCACGAGCAAGGGCACCGCCAGCGCAGGCTGCTGCTGTGCCTGATGGGCCCGAGCCTGCTGTAGCGTAGCCTGATCCCGCAGCTCGGCGGCTTCTAGGGCCTGTTGACGCACCTCATTACTGACGCGGCTGTCGATCCCCGTAAAGGTGGTAAATAGGCTCTGATAATAGCCAGACGCTACGTTCAGCGTTTCTCGAGCGGTCTGTAAACGCGCCACAGCGGTGTCGTAGTCACCGGCTGCAGAGGCCGAGAGGGCCTCTGCAATCAAGAGTCTAGCGGCAGCAATGCCGATGGGGCTATCCTCCTGGTTGAGGGGACGCACGGCGTCAGCCACTGCTTCGCTAGGGGCTTCGGAACCGGTGCGCCGGTAGGGACGGCTAACAAAACCCAGCTCAAACAGCTGGCGGTAGGCATCTAGCCCTAAATCCCGTGCCGGTCCCTGGCTTTGGACAATTTCCACTAGAAGTGGAACAGCCAGCTCTGCCTGCCCCTGGGCCCGGTAGATAAGGGCCTGTTGCAGCGTGGCGCGATCGCGCATCTGAGCCGCATCCCGGGCACTGTCGCGCAGACTGCTACTGATGTCAGGATCAATCCCTGTAAAGGCTTCCGCGATATTCTGATAGCTATTGGAGGTTTGGTTTAAACTTTCCCTTGCCGACTGCAGCTTGCTGATGGCCAGGCCATAGTCCTGGGCATCGATGGCAGCTTCCGCATCTGCCAGCAGGGTTTCACCAGCTGTGATGCCTAGACCTAGGCTATCCACCGATACCTGGGCGATGGGTGATTGCGCCAGTTCTATCGTCTCTGCAGAGGGGGCCGCAGGAGCCGAGGGAGCCATCAGAGCTAGGCTAGCGGCTGCTCCCAAAAATGAGAATAGTCCAGGTTGAACAATGTGAGAAAAGGAAACCATGGAGCCAACTAAAACCAAATTGATGACAAAGCGTGACAATTTTCTCTACAAACGGGCCTTGACCTTAGAACCCTAATATATCGTTACAGAGATTATCAATACCCAACACATAGATTTTCAGGCATTGTGCCTATTGTCAAAGTGGATGTTGTCCATAAACTACCGGGAATGATGGCAGGAGAAACCCTACAGGGTGTGAGTCCAGAGCAGGCAGGGCTGATTTTACAGCGGGGTGGCGAGGAGCTATGGCTGTACAAGGTTCCCGACTGGTTAACCATTCGATTTGAAGACTTGGCCGAGCAAGCAGCCCAGCTTAAGCAGCTCAAGGCTGAGTGGCGTCCCCTGGCGGTAAAGTCAGTGGCTCGGGGGCAGCTGGTGGCGCTCAAGGTTCGTCGGCACCAGCTAGAGACCTGTTTACAACTGGCACGACAGGTTTCTAGCATACGGTTTGCGAGCCACGTATACGAGCTAGCCGCCAGCCCTGGAACCCATCTCTATTTACTTGAGCAGCTGACGGTGCAGTTTACCCCAGGGCTATCGCTCAGGGCCATCGATCAGCTGATAGCCGAGTTGGGATTATCCCGGGAAAGTGGGCTGGCCGGGACCGAACGTATCTATGTTCTTCGGGTGGCTAAAACAGCGGATGAAAATCCGATCAAGTTAGCTAATCGCCTCATGCGCTATTCCCAGGTGCTGATGGCAGAGCCCAATGTGGTGGTGTCGACAGCCCCCCTATACCGGCCCAGGGATCCTCTCTATAGTAAGCAGTGGCACCTGCACCACCAGGGCGGTCGCGGGCTAGCGGCAAATTCCCATATCTCAGCGGAAAAAGCCTGGGATATTACCCGTGGCAGCCGGTCGGTGGTGATTGCGGTGAGTGATGATGCTTTTGATCTGAGCCATCCAGATTTGCAGGGGATGGGTAAACTGGTGGCCCCCCGAGATCTCAAACACCGAGATGGGCTCCCCATACCCAGTCAGAAGTATGAAAATCATGGGACGGCTGTGGCCGGTCTTGCCGTGGCGGAAGAAACCGGTAGCGGTGTGGTGGGGGTGGCCCCCGGCTGCGGCTTTATGCCGATCCAAACAACGGGCTACTTGGATGATGAATCGATTGAGCAGCTGTTTGACTGGGCGGTGGAGCATGGAGCGGCGGTAATTTCCTGTAGCTGGTCGCCGGCGGCGGTGTACTTTCCCCTATCCTTCCGACAGCGCAATGCGATCAACCGAGCTGCCACCAAGGGGCGGGGTGGTAAAGGCTGTGTGGTGCTTTTTTCGGCTGGCAATGCGAATCGCCCCCTCAATGGTCAAGTTCGTGAGCTGGGTTGGCCCAAGAACGCTCTGCAGGGCGTAACCCAGTGGCTCGGAGGGTTTGCCATGCATCCCGACGTGATTACGGTATCGGCCAGCACTAGCTTGAGCCGCAAGGCGGTGTATAGCAACTGGGGCAAGCATGTGTCCATTGCCGCGCCCAGTAATAATGGGCCGCCGAGTATGGCCCTACCGGATGTGGGGCAGGTGGAAACAGGCCCCATAGTTAAGGGATCGTTTGAAGGGTTAGGGATGACGACTAGCGATCGCACCGGTGGGACCGGCTATAGCAGCGGCAGCTACACCAGTGGCTTTGGTGGAACCTCCAGTGCCTGCCCCGTAGTCGCAGGGGTGGTGGGGCTGATGCTCTCCGCCAACCCAGAGCTAGGGGCTGGAGAGGTCAAGCAAATTTTGCAGGATACCGCCGACAAAATTGTTGACGAGGCCCGCGATCCTCAGCTGGGGCTGGCCTATGGTCGCTATGACGACCGTGGCCATTCCCTATGGTTTGGCTATGGCAAGGTCAACGCCTACAAAGCGGTCAAAGCAGCTCGCGATCGCCATTTGGCAAATCGACGGCTCAGTAAAACGATTGAGCAGACCAGTGCTGTCACCCTGACAATTCCAGCGGATAGAACGGCGATGCAGCGCGCCGGAATTACCATTAATCAGCGCGGTCAGCTCCAAGATATCCAAGTCTATGCTGAAATCACCCACGGTTTTTTAGGCGATCTGGCCATCTCGATCATTGCGCCCCGGGGGCAAACCGTACTGCTCCAGGGTCGTACCCTAGGGCGGCAGACCCATCTTCGTAAAACCTACACGTTTGAAAATACCCCTGCCCTGAGCCTGCTGCTCAACCAGAGCGTAAATGGTCGCTGGCAGCTGCAGGTTATAGACTATACCGAAACTCACCAGGGTCAGTTATTACAGTGGTCGGTAAAGCTAGGTATTTAAGGGGTTGCCGTCCACGTATATAAATGTCATGGAGCCGTATTTTTTTTACCGTAGAGTATTAGGATTAATAGGTATGGGCGATGAATAAAGTGGTCTACCAAGCTTACTTGTTTCTAAGCTGCCGCTATTAGATTGACATCAAGGGTTCTTTATAGGCCATGGGCAGACCGACGGTCTGTGGATTTATGGCCAGCGTTAGTCCACCGGACGAAGCGCTTTTGTGTATCTACTGGGGCTATGGAAATATCATTGATTTTCCCTCACCCCATGGGCGGCTCAAGTCAGCGCCCAAAACGCTAACGATAGTCAGGATCGTTGGTGACATGGCTCAAAAAATTAGCATGGCTGGATGTAGCTAGCGTTATGAAAAAGACCAGCGGCCCTGGGGTCGCTGGTTGGCATAGTCTCTAAGGCTCGGAGTCTCTAAAAATCGGGATGACTGGATTCGAACCAGCGGCCCCTTCGTCCCGAACGAAGTGCGCTACCAAACTGCGCTACATCCCGTTTAAGCTCAATCTCAACAACCATTAATGTGACTGCATTAAGGTTAAAGCAATCCGCATTGGACTACGTTATCACACTAGCCTACTGTGGATGTCTGATAAACTCGCTAGCCGTTGCTCCCTGTGGCTACTTAAGCAATCCGTGATGTCTATCGCCATTACCGGAGCGCTTTATTGACATTTCAAAGTTGTGAGCCCGTGTTCGTTAGTTTCTTTATATACCTAACGTACCAATGTAGATTTATTTGTGCATCCTTGATTTAAGGTTGCAGACTACTCTCTTTCCGTTGATACACAATTATTTTCGTTGTTACAAAATGCTGAGATGTGACCCGTAAAGTTAAGGAATCACTGAGTCAGCCAATGTAGCGAAAAGTAGCCGATCAGGAGACAATCCGTGCTTGCCCCCAATATCTCTGAAGTCAATCGTCCATATGCTGCCGATACATTAGAGGCAGAGGCAGATGTATTTAACAATATTGCTGACACCTCCACGGGCCTCGATTTCCAAGATTTGGCTCCTTTAGAAATGGTGACTAATCAGTTTGCGGAGGTCAGTTTTGCCTGTGCGATCGCACTGATCCCATCCAACCCTCGGTTTGTGGCCAAGGGCGGACGGCGGGTGCTGATGCCAACCGGCAATGACAACCGCCTATCCATAGCCCTAGACGATGGAGTTGACTCTTTTTGTCTCTGGGGTCGCTGTACCCAGCCAATGATTCTCAAGGTCCTGGAGAGCAGTGGTAAAGTATTGCAAATCCATAGCGATAGAGGGTTTCGATGGCCTGATTCATCGGAAACGACGCTTCTCCCCCTGCAGATCCTAAAGCTAGAAAACATGAGCAATATTGCCATGATCGAGCTCTCCGCCGACGCTCCCTTTGTGGTTGAGGGTATATCCGTATAGCGCTGATCGGCATCAGCAAGCAAACGGCAACTCTTCCCATCGTCGGGCCGTCGACTTCAGTAGAACCAGGTGTAAAGATTACGCGGCTGTGGAGATTTACCCTCTGGCATTGAATAGGGTCACTGTTTAAACTGCTGAGGGGACTCAGACGGTTGCTCTATCTCTGTACATTGCTCAATCTGCAGCTCTGCTTTCCTTAAAGAAACACTGTATTACTGAAATCGCTATGGCAACTGTATTATCTCCATCGGTATTTGTCGGTAAACCGATCAAATTTGGCACGGACGGCTGGCGCGGCATGATTGCGGCCGACTTTACCTTTGAGCGGGTCGAGCTAGTGGCTGCCCTGGCCGCCAAGGTGCTAGAAGACTGCTACGGCAGCAACGGCAGTCGCACGGTGATTGTGGGCTACGATCGCCGGTTTCTCTCACCCGAATTTGCCGGTCACGCCGCTGAGGCCGTAGCCCAGGCCGGGTACGATGTGCTCCTGTCTGATTGTTTTGCGCCCACCCCTGCCTTTAGCTGGGCCGCCCACGAAAAAGGGGCCCTGGGGGCAATTGTGATCACCGCCAGCCACAACCCAGCCGCCTATTCCGGTTTGAAAGTCAAAGGAGCTTTTGGGGGCTCGGTGTCTCCAGAGGTAACTAAAAAAGTTGAGGCGCTGCTGCCTGACGGTAAACCTGTCGCCCAAGCGGCCGGCACCATTACGCCCTTTGATCCCTGGCCCAGCTACTGCCAGGCGCTGCAAAGTATGGTGGATATTGACGCCATTCGAGCCGCCATTGCCGATGGCAAGCTGACGGTGTTTGCCGATGTTATGCACGGTTCTGCCGCTGGCGGGTTTGAAAAAATCCTAGGTATGCCGATCCACGAGATCAATGGCGATGGCGATCCGCTATTTGAAGGGGGAGCGCCAGAGCCCCTACCTAAGTATATTCCTAAGCTCTACAAGGCCGTTAAAGACCGCTATCAGTCTGGGGCTGAAGGACTAGCCGTCGGCATTATTTTTGATGGCGATAGCGATCGGGTGGCCGGTATGGATGGCCAGGGGGAGTTTCTAAGCTCCCAGGTGCTGATTCCGATCTTGATTGAGCACCTAAAAGCGCGGCGCGGATTTGATGGTGAAGTGATCAAAACCATCAGCGGCTCTAACCTGATGCAAAAGGTGGCTGAGATGCACGGCCTGTCGGTGCATGAGACACCCATTGGCTATAAGTACATCGCCGACCGGATGTTAGAAACCCAGGTCTTAATTGGTGGGGAAGAGTCCGGCGGGATTGGCTACGGTCATCATATCCCTGAGCGAGACGCGCTGCTATCGGCACTGTATTTGCTAGAGGCCGTGGTCAAAAGCGGCAAGGACTTTGGCCAACTCAATCAGTCCCTGCGGCAGCAAACCAGTTTTGAGGGAGCCTACGACCGGATCGATCTGCCCCTGGCCAACATGGATGTCCGAGCCAGGCTGGTAGACCAGCTGCAAAATGCCACCCCGACCGAGGTCGCTGGTAAAACCGTGGATGAGGTCCTGTCAATTGACGGCTACAAGTTTACCCTGGCCGATGGTAGCTGGCTGCTGATTCGTTTTAGCGGTACTGAGCCGGTGCTGCGGCTTTACTCAGAAGCTGCCACCATTGAAGAGGTTCATAAGCATCTCAACTGGGCCAAGGACTGGGCTAGCTCAGTGGGATAGATATCTTTACCGACGGCAGATCATTATTTGAGGACCGTACTGCGGTATGGTCCTTAGTAACTTTAAAAATATTGATATCCTGCCCTATGGTGGGAGGGTATTTGCCCCAGCTATGCGATGGTTACCGAGGCCGTTACCTTTACCCCGATCGCCCATGTTGAATCCTGCTATCCCGATCGTTTTGGCATTCCCCGGCAGGCAGGGCTGGTGCCATCGGCTTACGCGGATATTATCTTTGATGCAACAGAAGAGAACAAGCTGGCGCTGCGTGGCATCGGAGAGTTTTCCCATATATGGGTTCTGTTTGTATTCCATGGACAAACGTTTGGCGCGTTTAAACCCCTCGTGAGACCCCCTCGCTTAGGTGGAAACAAACATGTTGGCGTATACGCCACCCGCAGCCCCAACCGGGCAAATCCTTTGGGAATGAGTGCTGTACGGCTATTGGGGATAGCTGAACAAAAGGGGAAACTACGTTTGCAGGTGCAGGGGGGAGATTTTTTAGACGGTACCCCGGTGATCGATATTAAACCCTATGTACCCTATGCTGATGCCATTGCCTCGGCCCAGGGAGCTTGGGCCATCGAGCCAGAGACTCTGCTGCCGGTTTGTTGGAGTAGCGCGGCTGAAGCGGTACTAGCTAAAAGTATGGAGCCAAAGCCGGGACGATTACGTCGGCTGATTGAGGAAACCCTGGGGCAGGATCCACGTCCGGGCTACACGCGGGGTAAGGATGGCCGTGAAGGTAAGCGGTGGATTATGCAGGTGGGCGATTACAGTGTGTTTTGGACAGTGGAAAATGGGGTAGCCAGGGTGACTCACCTGGAACGGATAGAGCCCTGAGGAATAAGGGATCTGCCAAAAAATAAATCCCCGGAGTAGCGTGGGGAAGGGTTAAAGGGAAAGGGGAAAGGAGCTATTGGCGGCTTCCTTGTTGACTAGCAAGTCCTTAAGGGTTGGACAAAATCCAAGTTTTCAGAGCGGCTAGTAGAGGACTGATCGGAGTCGTATAGCCCTGGGGGGATGGGCAAGCCTAACGCAAAGCGTCTCCTTTGGAGGCAGTCCGGCTAAATAGGAATCTATTGGAATCTATTTCATCGTTGTCTCTGAGTGAGAGCCGCTGGTGCAAGATGCCTGCTATGGGTTTCTTTAAAATCTCCTGCTAGCTAAAAAGACTTTGCCACAACAAAAATACTCCCATCCCTACGACAATTGTTATCAATAGGTTCTTCCGCCATAGCCCTATAGCCAAGGCAGCTATGGCTCCGATCAAACGAGGGTTGCCGCCCCCCAGCCAGAGACTATCGCCTTCTACTAAAACGGTGGGGACGATAATGGCCGTTAGAACCGCCGGTGGCACGTAATTGAGGGCCTGGAGGAGTCGGGGGGGTAGGGTGAGCCGACCGCTCATCGCCAAAATCGGATAGCGCACCAAAAAAGTGACCAGGGTCATTCCCCCCAGCAGCAGTATTTCGTTAGTCATGGGAATGCTCCAGGTGATTTTCAACTAAGATGCCAATCAAAATACCTGCGATCGCAGCTACCATCAGCCCCAGCTGGTGGGGTAACCCGCGGGCCAATAGCGCCGTGGCACCAGCGACGACGACCGTGGCCACCATGGGCCGACTGGTCAAATAGGGAATCGTCATGCCGATAAAGGTGGCCACCATGGCAAAGTCCAATCCCCAGGCAGCGGCATTGGGAATACGCTGCCCCAGGGTCAGCCCCAGCAGCGTACAGAGCTGCCAGGGACCGTACATGGCCACAGCCGAACCCAGCTGAAACCAGTGTTTGTAAGGGGACGGATCGGCCTGACGATAGCGTTGGATCGCCACCATAAAGTTTTCATCGGTGAGCCAGAATCCCAGAGCTAACTTCCAGCCCTGGCCCAGCGGTTTGATATGGGGAACAAGGCTGACGGCATAGAGCAAATGCCTCAGGTTTACGACCCAGGTGGTCAGCACAATAATCCCCAGGGGCGTCCCCGCCGCCAGGAGCCCCAGGGCAATAAACTGGGAGGAACCGGCAAAGACAATGGCCGACATGCCCATGGCCCCATAAAAGGATAGGCCGCTGGATTGGGCTAGGGTACCAAAGATAATTCCAAAGGGAATAGCACCCACGATCAGCGGAATGGTTTGCTGTGCTCCGGCCCAAAACTCCCGCCACGGGGAAGTTTGATGCGCCAGCTTAGACACCGTGGCCATAAACATACCTGTGTGTGGTAACTTGACCGAGCTTAGACCGGTCCGGTCAGGACTGTCTTGAACGTTTTTGCACCTGTGGGTACTCTTATCGGCCCATATATAGGTGGGATAGGCAACAGATTCTATCCATGAATTTCCTCTATGGGATTCTATAAACAGAGGGACCCATAAAAAAACAGTTATGCGCTATCGTGAACCATATGCGGGTGTTGTGAGTATATTTTTGCCGTACGCCCTCTAAAATCAACCTGTTTTCGGCCGCATTTATTTGTTGTACGACGAATTTTATCCAGTGATTTGACAGTTTTAAGGACAACTTTGCCCAGACAGTTCAATGAGTTCAATGTCTCCGCAAGGTCTGTGGTTTTATCTGTGGTTTAAATATCAGCATTTTTTCTCAGGGTTTAATTAGCCCATCGGCCTGCCAGGCTGACTAACACTATTTGGGTTTGGCATGCCGTTACAAAAGCTCACTAAAGTTCGATAATATAGAACTACTTAGTCCAGGAGCGTTGAAAGCGATTCCTGCTAGCCCTTCCCTTTTATGACTTCAAACCCCAGTGTTCCAACGGCGGCAGAGGCACCCTCCATGCAGACTTCCTCTGTGTCATCCCCAGCTCCGGCCCAGCGTAACTGGCTAATTTGGCTGGCGGGTTTAATTGTTTTAGCGGGCGGGGGCTTTGCGCTGTGGCGATTGTTGGGAGGTGGCGGTGGGGCGCCTCCGGGCATGGGCATGGGCGGTAATGTGCCCGTTACCTTAGAACGGTTACAGCCGACAACACTGCGCGACCAAATATCATTTGTTGGCACCTTAGACGCTCAGGCGGGCGTGGTCCTGCAGCCCGAGGCAGCCGGACGCATCACTCGCATTTATGTGGCATCGGGCGATCGGGTGGCCGCTGGCGATCCGGTTATGGAGCTAAGTGCCGATCGGTCTCAAGCGGAGCTGAGTGCCGCGTTAGCCAGCGTTAGTGCGGCCAGATCCGCCCGTGATACTGCTCGGTCCCAGCTGCGGTCTCTGCTGGCCCAGCGTGCCCGCCTGGAAGCGGATGTGACATTGCAAAATACTGAGTTTGAGCGGACCCAGCGGCTGGTGACAGAAGGGGCTCAATCGCAGCAGGAGCTAGACGAGGTGGAGCGCGATCGCAGCGCCGCCGTTGCCTCTCTCCAGGCCGCTGTCCAAGAGATCGAAGCCGCCCAGGCCAGTCTGCAGCAGTCCGAGGCGTTTCTAGAACAGTCCGAAGCCACTGCCAATGCCACCCGTGAAGATTTACTCGACAAAACCGTAACGGCCCCGATTGCCGGTATCGTTGGTGATATTCCAGTGGAGCTTGGGGACTATGTGCAGCCTGGCGGTACTCTAACAACCATCACGCAAAACGAAACCCTAGAGCTGGAAATTGACGTCCCAGCTGAACAACTCAGCGAAATTCGCTTAGGGATGCCGGTGGAGCTTTTCCCCTTTGGTGCTGCCGATACCCCCGTAGCCGAAGGGGCCCTCAGTTTTATTTCTCCCCAAACGGATGCCTCCACCCAGACGGTGCTGGCCAAGGCCCAGTTTGACAATGGGGCGGGCAGCTTGCAAGACAACCAGCGGGTGGATGTGCGCGTCATCGTAGATGAGCGCGCTGGGCTATTGGTGCCTGCCACCGCCATTACCCGTCTAGGGGGACAGTCGTTTGTGTATGTAGCAGCAGATGCGCCCCCGCCAGAGGAAGGGCAGCCCCCCGTCGAAGGCCAGGTCGCTCAGCTGCGACCGGTCACCCTAGGCGATATGCAGGGCAATGACTTTCAGGTAGTAGACGGGCTTGAGAGCGGAGAGCAAATCGTCATAACCGGGCTCTTAAATTTGCAGGATGGTATGCCGATCGATCCCCAAGCCGAGGCTGCCGATGGTGATAGTTCTCCCTAAGGGCCAGCAGCGCCAGACTTGTCGGGATATGTCAAACCCCTGATCCGATTAGGGAGAACCGAACTTCCCTTCTCTTTAGCCCCTGATTTTTTTGAGCTGACCTCAGACTAGGTCCTTACACCCATCCTTCAGACATGTAATCATGGTCAATTACTTCATTAAACGGCCAGTTTTTGCCACTGTTTGCGCCATTGTTATTCTGCTGATTGGTGCGGTAAGTATTCCCACACTACCCATCGCCCAATATCCAGATATTAGTCCCACCCAGGTCAACGTGACGGCCAGCTATATTGGAGCCGATGCCGAAACCGTTGAGAAGGCCGTCACAACGGTGCTAGAGCGGGAGATTAACGGTGTGGAGGGGATGCGCTATATCTCCTCCAACAGCAGTAACAACGGCATTAGCAATATTGTTGTCACGTTTGACTCTAGCCGGGATAAAGACATTGCGGCGGTGGATGTCCAAAACCGGGTATCGCTGGCGGAGCCCCAGCTCCCAGAAGAGGTGCGGCAGACCGGCGTCGTTGTATCCAAACAGAACAGCAATATTCTGTTGGCCATGAGTCTGTTTTCAGCGGAGGGCACCTTTGATAATGTGTTCTTAAGTAACTACGCCGACCTATACATTGTGGATGCCCTGCGACGGGTGCCCGGTGTAGGAGACGTGGTGATCTTTGGGGAACGTACCTATGCCATGCGGCTGTGGTTAGATCCGCAGCGGCTAGCCAGCCGCGATTTGACTGCCGACGATGTGGTAGACGCCCTGCAGGAACAAAATATTCAGGTGGGGGCAGGACAAATTGGCCAGCCGCCATCGCCAACGGATCAAACCTTTCAGATTGACCTGCGGGCGGTCAGTCGGCTACAGGAGGTGTCTGAATTTGAAGAGCTGGTAATTCAAACTGGCGAAACCGGTGCCCTGGTCAAACTTAAGGATGTGGGCCGAGCCGAGCTGGGGGCCGAAAGCTACAGCACGTTCCTGCGATTTAGCGGTAATGAATCGGTGGGTCTGGGGATTTTCCAGCTACCGGGAAGTAATGCCCTGCAGGTAGCCCAGGGGGTAAAAGAGGTGATGGCCGATCTGTCGGACGAATTTCCCCAGGGGATGGAGTACGGCATTGGCTTTGATACCACTGAGTTTGTGGAACAGTCCCTCTCTCGCGTAGTTTGGACGCTGATCCAGGCAGTGGCGCTAGTGGTACTGGTTATCTATCTCTTTCTGCAGGACTGGCGCACCACGCTGATTCCAGCGATCACCATCCCGGTGGCGCTGGTTGGAACCTTTGCCATTGTTAAAATCTTTGGCTTTTCTATCAATAGCCTGACCCTGTTTGGTCTGACCCTGGCGACGGGGATGGTGGTGGACGATGCCATCGTAGTGGTCGAGGATATTGCCACAAAGATTCAAGATCGCAACATGCTACCTAAACAGGCGGCGATTGAGGCTATGCGAGAGCTGACGGGGGCAGTCATTGCTACATCCCTGGTGCTGATGGCGGTGTTTATCCCAGTGGCGTTTTTCCCAGGGACAACCGGGGCGCTGTATCGGCAGTTTGCGTTGACCATTGCGTTTGCGATCGCACTTTCCACCTTCAACGCCCTCACCCTCACCCCCACCCTCGCCGGGCTGCTGCTGCGTCAAAACACAGGCAGCCACGGCTGGCTCGACAAAATCTTTGTCCCCTTCAACCGATTTTTAGACAATCTTAGGAGCCAGTACGGCGATACCCTGCGGATTCTCAATCAGTTCAAGGTCTTTGTGCTAGCTGCCTTTGTCGTCTCGCTAATACTGACCGGCTGGCTTTACAACAGCGTGCCCTCCGCCTTTTTACCCGATGAAGACCAGGGGTATTTCATTACCCTAATCCAAGGTCCAGAAGGTTCGTCATTAAACCAGACCAGCAAAGTAATGCGACAGGTAGAGGACACTATCCTGGCCCAGGATGGTGTGCGGGCCACCTTTGCTGTGGGTGGCTTTAGCTTTAGCGGTAATACTGCCAACAATGGCGTGGTCTTTACAACACTTGTTCCCTGGGAGGAACGTCCATCTGGTGTGACGTCCTTTAGCCTGATAAATCAGCTATTTGGTCAGTTTTCTGGCATTACCGAAGCGCGGGTATTTCCCGTCAATCCACCATCAATTCAGGGCCTAAGTAGCTTTAGCGGGTTTCAGTTTCAGCTGCAAGATCGACGCGGCACCCTCAGCATCAATACCTTAGTCCAAAATATGTTTGGTCTAATCGGTGCTGCCAACGAGAATCCAAATCTGCAGGCGGTGTTTAGTACCTACGCGGCTAACTCCCCCCTGATTGAAATCGATGTGGACCGCGACAAGGCCAAAGCGCTAGATGTGGACATTGACGAAGTTTTTGGCACGTTGCAAACCTACCTGGGTTCACGCTACGTCAATGACTTTACACTCCAGGGACGCACCTATCGAGTCTATGTTCAAGCCGACCAGCAGTATCGCTCGGGCCCAGACGACATTAACAAACTCTATGTGCGCTCCAACAACGACGTCATGATTCCCATGGGCAACCTGGTGACCCTAAGCGAGACTACCGGAGCCCAAACCATCAACCATTACAATCTTTTCCGAGCGATTGAAATTAACGGTCAGGCAGCCAGTGGTGTCAGTTCTGGTGTGGCCATCGACACTATGCAAGAAGTGGCCGCTCAGGTTCTACCCGCTAGCCTTGGCTATGAGTGGACCGGCAGCGCCCTAGAAGAGATCGAGTCGGGCAACCAGGCTCCGATTATCTTTGGTCTCGGGATTATCTTTGTATTTTTAGTATTGGCTGCCCAGTACGAGAGCTATGTGGACCCAGTCATTATTCTCTTTGCGGTACCGCTGGCGGTATTTGGGGCGTTATTAGCCCAGTCGATGCGCGGTCTGCCCAACGATGTGTACTGTCAGATTGGATTGGTGATGCTGATTGGCCTAGCCAGTAAAAACTCTATTTTGATTGTTGAATTTGCTAACCAGCTGCGGGAGCAGGGGCTATCAATTACTAAGGCAGCGATGGAGTCGGCCCAGTCAAGGATGCGACCCATTTTGATGACGGCGATCTCGACGCTGAGCAGTATTTTTCCACTGGTAGTTGCAACCGGGGCCGGGGCGGGCAGTCGTCAGTCACTGGGGACTGCAGTCTTTGGGGGTATGTTTGTCGCAACGTTTTTGAGCCTATTTGTCGTCCCAATTCTGTACATTGTGGTCAAAAGTCTCAGCAGTCGGCCTGAACCTCCCCAGGGGCCAGATGGTACAGATGACGGTCAAATGCCTGTCTATGAGAGAGAAATGACCGGGACCGGGGTTTGATTTTGCGGTTTGGTCCTACGCTGATGCGACTATCGTTGGGTTGAAACCTCCGGAGTTTGATTTATGGAGATGCCGAATAGTTGGATGTTGCCACCCCTCAATCAACGCTTTCAACACTGAACCGTAGGGAACCTCATCGATCGCAGCACTGCCACTCAACTTCAGCGCACTGATAAATCGCTCACGCCGCGTAGGCGAAATCATAACGTTGAGAAACGCTGTCTGTTCTGCTTCAGTTGCCCCAGGGCTGGACGCTTCCAGCTGCTTGAGTAGCTTTTGGATTTCAGCCGCCGCCTCAGGCAGGGAAGATATCTCAGTAGATTCATTATTGATGGTGCCACCGACTTGATTACCTTGAACAGTTTCAGCAAAGCCACCAGAAAATTGAGCATTGCTGAGATCGTATTTTGGACCTTGGTTATTCGCCATTGTAGTTAAGACTCCCATTAACGTTGCTTTCTCTTGTCGCTCTGCAGCAATCAGACGTTGGATTTGATCCAATTGCTGCTGCCCCTGTAAGCGTAATTGCCTCTCATACTGAGCTTCAAGTGCTCTTAACTGATGCTCGTAAAACTGTTTAGCATCTCCTTCAACAGATAGCTTATCGGTATCCTCAGAGACTTCTAAACGAACGATAAAGGCTCCCGCTTGTTTCCTTTCAATCGCTTGAATCGCCAGATTTTGGTCAGAGTATTGTCGACGAAGTTCTTGAAATGACTGAAAAAAAGCCTGCCAGTCAATGCCATCTTGAAAAATAAGATCAACAGTATCTACAGCTTGCTGAAAAAGAGCTGTAAATTCCCCAGGTTTAAATGTCCCTTTTCTAGGACGACGTTCTTTCTGATCAGCTTTGAGATAGACGAACTCACAAATAACTCCGTCAAATCGTGTATCGCCATTAATATTCCAGTCTTGTATACGTGCTCCGGTGAACACAACGTTTTCGAATCTTGTTCCCAATGCTTGAGTATGAAACATGGTTACTCCACTCAGGTTAGAACGACTTAGGTTGGCAAACCGAAAATCAGTTTCTATACCATTGGCTTGAACAAGATTTGCTCCGTCTAGGTTGGCTCCCTGGAAATGCGCAAGGCTCAAGTCAGCTTTGTTAAAGTTAGCGTCTTTGAGTTGAGAGTCATTCAAGGTTGCCCCTAGTAGGTTTACTTCTTGCAAACGGGCTCCACTCAAATTTGCTCTAATTAAATTAGCATCCCGTAACCGGGCCCTACTTAAATCAGCATTTCTTAAGTCAGCTAGAACCAAATTGGCTTTCCACAGATCGACACCCGCTAGGTTGGCTCCTGACAGATTTGCTCGGGATAGGTTAACTCCTTGCAAACTCTTCCTATTAAACTTAAGGTTTGTGAGATCGGGTCTAACAAGTGTGTTTTGTTGTCGCCATTTATTCCACAAAAAAGCACCCTGATTGAGTTTGAATAAATGCTCTGGATTCGCCACTTCAATTTTCTAGTTCACTCTTCAGAATTGTGCCCTGATGAGAAACAGAATTCTATCAAACTCTTTAAAAAAACAGATGCTCTGTTATTGTGCTTGCTATGAATTTAGCAACCGAAACCTTTGCTATGCGCTATGTCCCGCACACGGTTGTAGCAATTACTCCACCGCCAACGAAACTCGCTTGCCGCCAATACCCCGTAGGTCCGCCAACAGCTTTGCTACATCCGCATAGGGTAATGTCCGATCCGCTTTGAGCATGACAAATCCATCCGGGTTCTCGGCAAAGTAGCTTTGAATAATCGGGGCCAATGCCGGAATTGATAGGGCCTCATCGTTATAAACCGTCTGGCCATCTTCCCGCAGACCAATGACTAGAGGTTCTGCCCGTTCGACCACCTCTTCGTCTACACCTGAGACCGCCTGGGGCAGGCTCACTCCAAAGATTTGTACGCCGCTGAGTTCCATGGAGATGATGACGAAAAAGGTGAGTACCGTCATCAGTACATCCATCATCGGTACCAGGTTGACCTCGGGGACGCCTGAGGTTTGATGTCGCGATTTTAGTCCCATGGGGTTACTCCTCGCCGTCTTCTAATGCTAAGGAAACGCGATCGCCACCGACGGCTCGCATGTCGCCAAGAAATTGCATCACGTTTTCGTAGGGCAGCTCCTGGTCGGGGACCAAGTACACGGTTTTGTCGGGATTTTTGGTGAGATAGTTTTCTATTTCTAGGGCTAGCTGATCGCCTTCTAGGGGTTGGCCGTTGAGCGACGTTTTCTGGTTTGCATCCATTTCGACGATAAAGATATCCTCAATGGAGGGCAGCTGGTCCGGGGGCAGATCTTCGGTCTGCTCGGGGGGCAGTTCCACTTCAATTAGCTGCTCACTGCCCAGGGAAACGGCAATCACGACAAAAAATGCCAGCACCCCCATCATGACCGTGAGCATGGGGACCAGGTCGATGTTGGGAATCTTGCTTTCTCGGCGTTTACCTAGGGCCATGGATAGTATTGGTAGGTTGTGCCTGTCCTCCCGGTAGGGTTATTGATACGCTACGGGGACAGCTGTCTCTTCGAGGCCGTTTTCGGCGGCTAGCAGGGCGGGCTCGTACCAGGACTGACGGTAAATCAGCTCTAGCTCATTACCGGCTTCTGAAAAGTAGTCTGTCTGCTGGCTCTGGAGCGACACGAGCACCCGCAGCACCAGCAGCGCTAAAATCGCTACCACCATGCCTGCGGCTGTGGTAATTAGCGCTTCACCAATACCGGCAGCGGCAGCGCTAGCACCTTCGCCGCCGCCGCTGCCGCCAATGTCGAGGCTGTAAAAGGTGGCAATAAGACCTGTCACCGTACCCAACAGCCCTAGCAGGGGTGAGATGGCTACGATGGTCTCTAGCAGCTTTTCGCCCTGGCGCATTTTGACAAATTCGCGATCGGCGGCGGTTTCCATGGCGAGGCGAAAGGTTTCTGGGGAGGCGTTGCGTAGTCGTAGCGGGGCAAATAAGAACCGACCGATGGGGGTGTCGCTGTGCTGATTTGCGATCGCAGCCGCCTCGTTTAGATCCCGCCGTGCGGCGTCCAATACATCGGTGACGATTTTGCCCTCCCGGCGCAGCAAATCGGACCAAAACCGGGTCCGCTCTAGGGCACAGGAAATTGTTAGCACCGAGGCTCCCATAATGGGCACCATTACGGGACCGCCCTTAGCTAAAAAGTCAAATACAGTTGCCATTGCCTATGTCCTTGGTTGGGTTGTCTATCGGATCTATCCAAACTTAAAACTGGCGGTATGGAGGCTACTGACGTTCACCTTCATCGTTCTCCACCTCGGTAGCGGTTGTTTCAGTTGTTTCAGTTTCAGCCGTTGGAGACGCCGAGGGCGATGTCTGGCCTCCGGCGGGGGTACCTGCTCCTATGGGCACACTGCTGACAATCATTTCTTGCCATTCCAGATCGCCCTCGCCGTTGACCCTAACCAGTACCGAGTCCACTCGGCCCGAGGCTACAGCCCCCGTACCGACCACGTCACATTCAAATGAATCGCCGCGTCGGTTGACCCGATAGGTGTCACGGCAGTCAATCACCAGTCGTTTCCCCAATGTTTGTCTGATCTCAGCTTGGATCGTTTCTTCAAGGGAGGCCAAATTGATCAGCGCCTTAGAACTGGGAACATCCCAGGTGAGGGTACCTTCGTCATCCTGCTGAATGACGTTAATGGTGAACTGCCCTCCGTCTGGCAGCTCACCAACGCAGCGAAAGTAGGCCTCTGCCTGTTTGGCAACTCGATTGGGACAGATCACCGATGTTAGGGATAGCCGCCGCCCCTGGCGCTCAATATCATCCTGAATGTTGGTCTCAACCTGAGACACATTGATGTATCGCGAGCAGCTACCGAGGGCCACTAACCCCAGAAGCAACCCAAACCGACCGATGGCGACCATGCTGCGACGATGAAAAAAATTAACCAAGACTCACTATAGCCGGGGGCTCCAGATACAAGGTAAAGAGTGGGTTAAAAGAGGCCAGAGTTATGGTGGGAAATCCTGATAAATGCCTAAAACTGGTGGATTCTAGTCAACACAATAGCTAACCCTTGAGCTGTCGCACCAGATGTGGCAACTCTGGCAAAATCAGTGATTCCATTGCCAGGGCTACCCCATTGCTAGATCCTGGCAGTAAAAATATCAGCGTTGATTGATACACCCCGGCCGTGGCCCTAGAGGCAATCGCCCTGGACCCAATTTCAGCATAGCTAAGCTGACGGAAAATTTCGCCAAAGCCGGGGATTTCTTTTTCGAACAGGGCTGCGATCGCATCGTAGGTCGTATCCCTTGGCGCGATCCCCGTTCCTCCATTACATATGATGGCCTCTACGGTTGGCGACAGCGACTGTACCAGTCCAGCAATTTGCCCTGGTTCATCTTTGACCAGATGATAGCCCCCAACCCGATGGCCTGCGGTCTTGAGCATTGACTGGATCAGCTGCCCGCTTTTATCGGTTTCAACGGTGCGGGTATCGCTCACCGTCACTACGCCGCAAACAACTGACAGTAAATCCCTATCGGGATGGGGAATGGCCATGGGCAAAAGCAAGTAATTGTGCCTTGAGCGGTTTCAAACCGCAGCTCCCCAGACTCGTTGCCTAGGACTTGGTAAAGCCTAAACCGTTTTGCTCGGCATAGCGCTCCATAAAGCGCATAAACCGATCCCATTCATCAACGCTTTTGAGTAGCAGTCTGGCTTCTAGGGCCGCCGGTGCGCCATTGATAAACTTGGCATTGACTTCGCGGCTGACCATTTCACCTTCTTCATCTACCAAATAGAGGCCCGTTACCTCAAACCCTTCTTCCATGAGGGCCTTGGGCTCATCAAAGTAGAAGGTAGCGGTGCCATCCGAACCATCTTTGGCACGGGTGAGCCGCACGTCTGGAATAATTTCCTCAGCTACACCCCGAGCGAATTGGATTTCTGCCATGGCACTGTCCTCTAAATTAATGACTACGAACCGTTTGTTACAAAGCGTTAACTCTTATCATCCCACCATATGAGTGTTGTTTAAAACACTACCTTGGGAAATTTGATCGCGGTCACAAAATTGCTGGTATATTCGCTTTGCGCTGCTGACCGATTTACTCGGCTACCACCACCTGATAGGGCGATGATATCGGCGGCATCCGTTTGTTGAGGACCAGGCCCTGGTAAACCATCGCAGCAACTTCTCCACAAGTGGCGACTCGATTGGGGGTCAGCAGGGTCAGCTCCGGGTAGTTAAATACCAGATCGAGTTTGGTGGCGGTTGCGATCGCACCCACCGCATAGCGAGGCACCTGGTCCTGGTCCCGGTAGCGGGTTAACACTCCGGCTGTATTTTTAGCCTTGAGCTGCAAACCACTGACCAAGGCCAAAAGCACCTGTATTTTTAGAATCGACTGCTCCGGAGCAAAGGTGTAGTCGGGAAATCCAGAGATAAACCTGGCTCGATAGGCCAGCTGAATCGCCTGTGCCGCCCGGTGGGAAGACGGCACATCGCGAAACGCCACGGGATACCGCTGGGGCTGAGGATCAAAGGCCGCCACCACCAGGCTGGCAAACTGGGCTCGCGTCATCGGCGCATCGGGCTGCTGGGCACCCGCTGTCTGGAGTAGATTTTGAGCCATCAGCGATTGCCAAAAATCATCGGTCCAGTGGCGGCTGGTCACACCCGCATTGGTCACAACCGCATTGCTTACCGCAGCCCTGGCGGCCCTGGGGGGCTGCACAACAAAGGGAGACGCCAGGGGGCGCATCCGCCCCAGGGTGACCAAACATTGATAGACCAGGGCGGTGGTCTCAGACCGAGTGATCGGCTGCATCGGCCGCAGCTCGGCCACATTGGGATAATTCACAACAATGCTACGCCGGGTGGCCATGGCCACTTCCTCAACCGCATAGGGTGGAACATAGGCGCGGTCGTCGTATACCCCGAGTTCAGCGGCACTGCCCTCCCCCAGCCGCAAACCATTGATCAAGGCCACCAGGGCCTGGGCCCTGATCATGGGATCGTTAGGGCGAAACGTATTGTCCGGGAAACCGGCAATAAACCCCTGGGCCTGGGCCTGATAAATGACCGAACGCGCCCAGAAGTCCGAAGCCACATCGCGAAACGGCTTAAACCGCCGCTGATCGCCGCCGGTTGCTGGAAAGGTGGCCATGGCTAAGGCCGCAAACTCAGCCCGGGTCACCAGGGCATCGGGCCGAAACGAGCCATCAAAAAAGCCTTTGATCAGCTCGGCTGTGGCCATGGCATCGATAAATGGAGCCGCCCAGTGACCCACCACATCGCGAAACTGGCTGTCCAAATTAAGGGGGGGCGTGATTGAGTCGTCTGGCTCAGGGGGAGCGGGCTGGGGTTTGACCTTACCCAGGAGCAGGGGGGGAACGGCCACCGGGTCCGGTAGCTCGCTGACTGCATAGCGGATGGCTCCATGCACCCGGTTGGGGTTAACCTGATTGCCTGCGCTGGTGATGGTCTGTCGGCTTTGATTGCGCACATCCCACTGGCCATTGTCTCGAAACTCATTTTTACCTGGGTCCTGACTTTGCCCCACATCGGGCTGGGCCGTATCTTGCACCCACAGCCCCGATGTTTGGTTGCGGTAGAGGCGGTTTTGCCGCAGCACGGGCCGAGCCGAGCGAGACAGCACTACCCCGGCCTTGTTATCGAAGATCTCGTTGTCGATCAGCAGGGGTGCGGCCTGGTCGCTAATGGCCACGCCATAGCCGGTCTGCAAAAAGCGGTTTTGACGCACCTCCCCTTTGGCACGACGCACCATAAACAGCCCGCTGGCCTGGTTACCGGAAAACTCATTGGCCAGCAGCACCGGCAGGGCCGAGCCCGTCACAAATACCCCGTCGCGCCCGCAGTTGATAAACCGACAGCGGGTAAGCAAGGCCGAGCCCTGCTCTAGCCATACGCCAATTCCCTTGGACTGGGGGTTGGTAACGGTGACATTACGGAGCTGGGCACCATCCTGGAGCTGCAGTGCCACCATCTGTTGGTCAAAGTCCTCCGTGGCGAGCGCTCCCCCTCCCTGGATAGTTGTCGTTCCACCAACCCCCACCACCGTTACCCCCGGAGCGATGGTCAACGGGAAGGATTCACCGCTGCCATAGGTGCCGGCTTCTAGCTGTACCACCGTGCCAGAGCCGGCTTTTTTAAGGGCCTGGGTCAGGGTTTGAAAGGGCGACTGGCGGGTGCCTGTGCCCTGGGCGCGACCATTGGCACTATTGACGTATAAAACAGAGGCAGTAGCTTGCACCATGGTAGCTGGCTGATGGGTCGGCCCATTTAGGGTAAGGGTAAATGCGGGCCGGTTGACATACCATTAATTATTCTGAGTAAAAAATTTATCTTCGCTAGTATCGAACCTATCCATATCTAATAGACAAGATAATTTCAGTCAATTTCTCAGCCTTATTTTTATCGCTCGCTTACCTGTACGAGAGTTCCTATTATGCTGACTGCCATTGTCATTGCCAATGTTGCGATCGCACTGCTCTGTTTTGTGCTCACTGGCCATGTTGCCCGGTATCACCGCCAGGTCATCCAGCTCAATCGCGATCTCAATCGTTGGACAGTACTATTAGAAAACACATTAACCCAGCAAACCCTTGCTTTTACCGTCAGGCGTACCGACCTGCGTCAGTGGCAGCTGACCCATTTGCAGTGGCAGCTACAGCAGCGGCGGCTGCTCCAAACCGCAAAATTTCTTCAGCTGATCTGGCGGATGCGCAAACGTTGGTCCTTATAATCCCCCTAATGATTTAACTTCGCAGTTGTTCCTATGTCCCAAAGTAATTCCAGCGACTTTATGGGTGGCCTACTAGCCGGCACCGCCATTGGCACCGTCATCGGTTTACTGGTCGCCCCCCGCAGCGGCAAACACACCCGCAAAGTTCTCCAAAAATCAGCAGACGCGGTCCCCGACCTGATTGCAGACCTGTCCACCAGTCTACAATTTCACACTGATAAGCTCTCCCATACCACCCTGCAAAACTGGGATAGCACCCTGGAACGCCTCAAAGAAGCACTCATAGCGGGTCAGGCAGCCAGCCGTCAGGAATTTGCCAAAACCGATCCCCCGCGTGACTAATCCTGTGCTTTGGCTAGGTCTATCGCTGCTGCTGCTGGCCGTTGGTCTAGTCGCCCTGGTCTGTGTCTGTGTACCCACACTGATGGGACTGGCGCGGGCTGCTCGCAGTGCCGAAAAACTTTTTGACACCCTGGACCGTGAGCTGCCGCGTACCCTGGAAGCCATGAGAAATACGGGGGCCGATCTGAGTGGCTTGGCCGATGATATGACCGATGGTGTTAGCAGTGCCCGCAATATTG
The DNA here is from genome assembly GCA_038748225.1 of Cyanobacteria bacterium P01_H01_bin.26. Taxonomy (GTDB): domain Bacteria; phylum Cyanobacteriota; class Cyanobacteriia; order Phormidesmidales; family Phormidesmidaceae; genus Leptothoe. Next base: position 38,493 of record JBCDJC010000013.1, read on the forward strand.
TTAAACAGGTGGATCGTAGCCTCAATGATGCTCGCCAGCAGGCTCAGCAGGCCCAGCGCACCACCCGTAGCGTCGCCGTCGGCTTTAGGGCTGCCTGGCGAGTTTTAACCAAGCCGTCGAGCCGACGCAAGCCACGGCGGCGACCACGTCCTTACCCGGCCCCTACGCCGTCACAACCACCCCAGCAAACCGCCAAAATTCATCCAGTTCCGCCCGAGTCTCCCCCAAAACCTGTCCCGGATGACCAGTCTAGCGACCAATGAGTGATTGACTTAAACCTGTTTTCCTCCTTACATTAAAGATAGGTAAATAAGTGTAAACACCATGAGCACACGCTTGAAGGATTGGTTGAAAACTTCCTTGCTGGGAAGTTTTTTAGTTTGTTGCATTGCTCTGGGCACCGGGTTGAGCGCGCCAGCAGCCCATGCCTACAACAACCCGGAGTTGCTGCCGGACGAGCCCACCATGGTGATCGATCTAGCAAAAATTCTGACCAATTCCCAAGAAGAATATCTCAACGAACACCTGCCTGAGTTTGAGGCTGAAACCGGCTGGAAGCTGAGGGTACTCACCCAGTTTGATCAAACCCCCGGTCGTGCCGTAAAGGACTTTTGGGGGCTAGATGATAAGAGCATTATGCTCATTGCCGACCCGCGTGGGGGCAATCTTCTTAACTTTAGCGTTGGTGATTCGGTCTATTCACTGCTGCCTCGGGTTTTTTGGATTGAGCTGCAAACCCGATTTGGTAACCAGTTTTTTGTCCGCGATAACGGTGAAGATCAGTCGGTCATGCAGTCCATTGCCTCTTTAGAAACCTGCTTGGGCCGCGGCGGCTGTTCTGTGGTGCCTGGCCTGCCCAGGGAGCAGTGGATTTTGACCCTGGTTACCTCTGTCCTCGGCGGCATTATCTGCGGATTTGCGGCCCATCCCCGTAAAAAAGGCCAGGTGTTCTCCTGGCAATGGATGCTGATTTTTTCACCGCTGTGGGGCATGTTGTTTATCGCCTTTGGCATTGGTCCAGTGGTGACTCGCACCCAGGACTGGCTGCCCCTGGTTCGCAATATTACAGGGTTTATGATTGGTGCTCTAGTTGCGTTTTTGAGTCCTGCATTTGCCGATTCATCCGCTAGCGGTGAGACTTAGGGGATGGGTGTCTGTTTTAGTTGGGGAAGGGGACAAGGGTAGAAGCTACGGGCGGTGTTTTGTTAGATGCGGGTTCCTAAGTGGAAAGGGTGGCCTGTTACTCGGCTATGTTTTCTTGGTTTTCTGGGGGCTGATTTTTTGATGGAATGTCGGGTTCTGGTAAGGGTTTGACCCGTCTTCCTTTAGGTAGCTCGATAAAGATGTCATAGCCTAGCCTGCGCTCGTCTTCGACATGGGTACTGACACCAATGCTCTGAATCGCTGAGAATAGGGGCCCTTCAGGCAATGTGGGGAATGGTAGGATGCCCTGCAGCTCCTCTAGACGGCTGATATCGATAAATAGATAGCCGCTATTTTTCGCCGCAGAGGTGCCTAGCAGCGTTTGAAAGGCGCGGTTGGTTTGTAGGGTTTTGCTGGGGCGCGGGGCGATCGCACCTACCACGTCTGGCCCTAACCCAAAAAAGGTGACGCTATCCTCCAGCCAGCCGTACCCCATGGCAATGCCACCGTGGTAGGACACCAGCTGGTTGACGGAGGGTGACTGTGGCTGCGCCTCAAAGCTAAAGCGGTTTTGCATCGTTTCTTCTAGCTGTGCCCAGGTGGCCTCAGCTGCGTCGCGATCGGCCACCTCGGCCAGCAGGGCCAGCTGGCCCATGGTGCTGGGTGACTCGGTAGTCACCTCCCCGGTGGGTGGCAGCAATCCAAACGCCACCTCCCCCGCCAGCCATGGCAAAATATCATTTTCCATATCCAACCCCGTTTGGGTCTTGAGCCATTTGGCCAGGGACTCAGCGGAAAAAGGCAGTCGAGCAGTCAGCCGGTCAGCTCCATTGAGGGCCTGCCACATCGGTCCGATACTGCCCGTCGATACCATCAGCACCGTAGAATCTGGCAACCGCTCTGGCATGGGTGACTGCGCGTTCACCATATCTCGATAGATGGGCCGATCTTCAGGGCCCAGCCAGGTCGATACGTCCATATCCAAGCCGTTGGTCAAGGGCGTCACCGCTGCCACCAGTCCATTGATTCCAGGCACGGTATCACGTCGCGCCAGTGCATCAGCGGCGGCAGGCACATTTACATACAGCTGGGCCATGGCATTGGGCAACCCCTTGGTCGCCTGACGATAGGCGTCGCTGTCGAGCATGGAGGGGCCACCGTCAAAGCTATCAACCACAGCTTCTATGGCGCTGGCCCCCGAGGCCAGTACTAGCCACTTGCTGCCTAAAACCGCACTTTCAAAGGTTCCTCCGGCGGCCGTTTTGATGGATTGTATGTCGACGCCCTGATGGTCACGACCCACCCAGGTAACATTGTCCGGTGGCTCCGACAGCCGTGTTTGAGCCTGCAGCGGGTCGCTGAGCGGCACCAGCAGAACCTGCTCTGTTGTCCCCTGCTCTGCCCCAGGTAAAAAGGCCACGGTCACCTGATCCCCCAGCCACGGTTGGATGTCAGTTCTAAAGCGATATCCATTGGCACTGATGATGCGATCGCGCCAGGTTACCAGCAACCGATCCAAGACCTTTTGGGACTCGGGCGTACCCAGCTGCCGCAGTCGGGTCCATTGGGTGGCATCGGTGGTCAGGGTTAGGGTTGCTAGGGCGTCTTTTGGCACCAGTGCCATGCCAGCAGGAATGTTTGCCCGAGCTGAGAGGCGCTGAACAACTCCGAGATAGGCGGCTGCACCACCTAGCACTAGAAAAACCGCTGTACCCACAGTGACCAGTAGGGAAGGCCATCGCTTAAGAACCATAGGTGCTAAGAAGACACACAGTGCTTGCTAATGTAGCATCGGTTTACCCCATACCACTGGCTGCCCACGGGGGTTGGCACGACACTCCCTTTTATATGCCCAAGTGACCCGCCCGGACATCTCTACTCAGAGGCACTGTCTTCGCTTTTCTTTTTGCGCTGGGCCGTGGATTTTTTAGCCGCCGTGGTGCTGCCTTTTTTAGTAGAGCCAGACTTTCGGGTAGTTGTTTTTTTCGTGGTGGATTTCGCCGTCGATTTTTTGGTGGTGGACTTTTTGGTAGTGGATTTTTTGGCCGCTGTTTTTCGTCGGGTTGTTTTTTTCTTGGTACCAGCCTTAGCCGCTACTATCTCCAGCGCTTCTTCAAGGGTCACGTCCTCCACCTGCTTGCCGTCAGGCAGCGAGGCATTGACCTTACCGTACTTGATATAGGGCCCATAGGGCCCATCGTAAATATTGATGGGCTCCTCAGTTTCAGGATGGTTACCCAGCTCCCGCAGGGGTTTGGCCGCCTTACGGCCGCGACCGCGCTTAGGCTGAGCGAGTAGCTCTAACGCCCGTTCCAGGGTTACCTGGAGCACATCGTCATCCCCTTTTAGGGAGCGGTAGTCCTTACCCTCTTTGCCCTGGTCGTGTACCACATAGGGGCCAAACCGACCCAGACTGGCCTTGATCTTAGCCCCGGTATCAGGATGCATACCGAGCAAACGGGGCAGGGACAGCAGACCGACCGCCATTTCTAAATCGACGGACTCGCGGGTCACCCCCTTAGGCAGCGACACCTGCTTAGGTTTAGGGTTTTCGTCTGTCTTATCACCCAGACGGACATAGGGGCCGTAGGGACCAATCAGCGCGTAGATCGGTTCGCCTGTTTCGGGATGCAGACCAAGCTTTTCCGGTCCTTCTGTCTTTTGTTTGAGCAGCACCTGCACCTGCTCATCGCTCAGGTCCGCCGGACTGACATCAAGGGGAATAGACGCCCGTACCGCTTCACCGCCCTCTTCATCGCTGATGGCTTCGATGTAGGGTCCATACTTGCCAATGCGGACCTTGGCACTCAGATCGTCTAAGTCAACTGTCCTGGCTTCAGCCGGGTCAATCTGACTTTCACGGACCTCCACCTGGCCAGACAGCCCGCTGTCGCCGGAATAAAATCCCTTGAGATAGGGAAGCCAGTCCGCCTCACCGGTCGAGATTTCATCTAAGGTACGCTCCATCCGAGCCGTAAATTTGACATCCACTAAGTCGGGAAAGTGCTTGTCCAGCAGCTCAGTCACAGCAAAGGCTGTAAAGGTGGGCATCAGGCTGTTGTTCAGCGGATGCACATAGCCCCGGTCAATAATCGTGCCAATCACCGATGCATAGGTACTCGGTCTCCCAATACCTTCTTTTTCCAGGGTTTTGACCAGGGTTGCTTCGGTGTAGCGAGCCGGGGGCTTGGTTTCATGGCCGATGGGTTCTAGTTCCGTACAGCTGGGGGTGTCCCCCACCTTTAGGGCTGGCAGGGTAACTTCACGGTCTTCTAGGGCCGCATTGGGATCGTCGGAACCTTCTACATAGGCTCGGAAAAAGCCAGGAAAATCGATCCGTTTACCCGTGGCCTTAAAAACCGCATCGTCAACTTCAATGCTGACCGTGATGTGGGTCTGACGAGCATTGGCCATCTGACAGGCTACCGTACGTTTCCAAATCAGGTCGTAAAGGCTGCGTTCGCGCTCCTTTAGCCCTGTTTCCTGAGGGGTGCGAAAGGTGCTGCCAGCGGGGCGAATAGCCTCGTGTGCCTCCTGGGCACCTTTGCTCTTGGTGGCATACTGACGGGGCTTAGGGCTGAGAAACTCTGGGCCGTACTTTTGCTCTACACAGCTTCGAGCCGCCGTGATCGCCTGCTGCGATAGGTTGACCGAGTCGGTACGCATGTAGGTGATAAACCCTTTCTCATAAAGAGACTGGGCCGTGCGCATGGTGTCGCGGGCCGACAGGCGAAGCTTGCGGTTTGACTCTTGCTGTAGCGTGGATGTAGTAAAAGGGGGTGACGGTCTGGGCGTTGAGGGCCGCTCCTCTAGATTGGAAACGCTCCAAATGCTGGTTTCTAGCCGCTGCTTTAGAGCCTGGGCCTGGGGCTCATCCAGCAACACCACATTGCGACCGGCTGTAATTTGGCCCGTATTTTCATCAAAGTCACTGCCGGTTGCTACCCGGGTTCCCCCCAGGCTTACCAGCTTGGCCTCAAAAGGGCTATCGGACTGCAATAGCCGTGCCTTAAGATCCCAGTAGGCACCCTGCTTAAACGCCCGGCGATCTCGCTCTCGCTCCACCAGCAGCTTGACCGCCACCGATTGCACCCGTCCGGCTGATAGCCCCCAGGCAATTTTTTTCCAGAGCAGAGGAGACAGGGTATACCCCACCAAACGATCTAAAATCCGCCGGGTTTCTTGGGCCCGCACCAGCTGATCGTCGATATCACGGCAGCCATCCAGGGCAGCTTTGATCGCATCCTCGGTGATTTCATGGAACACCATGCGTTTGGTTGGCACCTTGGGTTTTAGCAGCTGCAGCAGGTGCCAGCTAATGCTTTCTCCCTCGCGGTCTTCATCCGTTGCCAGGACTAGCTCATCGGCATCTTTCAAGGCGTCCTTGAGGGCCTTGACCACCTTCTTTTTATCCTTGGGTACCAGATATAGGGGTTCAAAGTCTGCTTCGACATTCACACCGAGCTGTGCCCATTTCTCGCCTTTGACACTGGCCGGAATTTCGCTTGCCGACTTAGGCAGGTCACGGACATGGCCCATGGATGCTTCCACGCGATAGCCCTTGGGCAAATAGTTGCGAATGGTTTTTGCCTTTGTAGGTGACTCAACAATGACCAGGGTGGACATACAGCAGGACTGAAAGAAATAGTAATCGGATAAACGGCCGCTATCTGGGGTGCAGACATTGGCAGACCCCCAGCCCCATCTAGCAAAACGGTTACGCCCGTTGAATCCCTAGAGAGAGTGCCCGAGATCGTGGCAGCGACGGCGGCTTTTATTGGCTAACTATACAGAACCGTTGCTTCTAGCTCAGAATCTATCAGAGATAGGGACAGAGGTTGAGTGCCGAAAGCCGTACCTGTATCTTTTGCAGGGCTCCATATGATAGCCCCATATATATCGATAGATCGAAATGGCGAACTTCGTCCACCTTTAATCAAAAAAATGTGCCGTTAATGTGTCGTTTTATCCTAGCTAACTAAAGCTTTAATCGGTCTCCCTGCGCTTTTAGCATTGCCCTCCATGGATAGCTAACTCTATTGGCTAACTCTATCGGGCTGGTTTGGACCTATCGGTGTCTGTGAATGGAGTCCATAGAAATTGGTAATTAGAGCCAGTATGTAGCATGGATAGCAGATCCGATGGAGTTTATCGCTGGGAATCTAATTCGATTCAAGAATTTCCGATGAGGAAGCTCATGATGAGCGAGAATACTAGGGTAAGATTCCAAATGGAAATACCTAACCACCGCGCCAATGGACTTTGCAAGCCTCGCTGCTCAGTTAAACACGGGCAAGATTCTCCCTGAAGCAATTATCATTTTGACGATTGTGGTTATTTTGATCGGTGATCTGATTGTGGGGCGATCATCCTCACGCTGGGTTCCCTATGCCGCTATTGGGGGATGCGTGGCCGCCATCGGTGCCCTGGTCCTGCAGTGGGATTCGGGTAATACCGTTGCCTTTTTTGGAGAATTTGATAGCGATCCCCTCAGTATTGTTTTCCGGGGCATTATCGTCCTGTCGGCTGCGGTGACGGTCCCCATGTCCATTCGCTACGTGGAGCAGTCGGGTACGGCCCTAGCTGAATTTTTGGGAATTTTGCTGACGGCTACCCTGGGGGGTATGTTCCTATCCGGGGCAGATGAGCTGGTGACGATTTTTGTGTCCCTAGAGACCCTGAGTATTTCGTCCTATTTGCTGACGGGCTATATGAAGCGAGATCCTCGCTCCAATGAGGCGGCCCTCAAGTATTTGCTGATTGGTGCGGCTAGTTCAGCTATCTTTTTGTACGGTATTTCTCTGCTTTACGGTCTTTCGGGTGGGGAGACGCGGTTGAGTGCGATCGCAGCAAATCTGGCAGCGAGTACCGGTGCTAACTCCATCGGTCTGATTATCGCCCTGGTATTTGTGATTGCCGGTATTGCCTTTAAGGTGGCCGCTGTTCCCTTTCACCAGTGGACCCCCGACGTTTACGAAGGTTCACCCACTCCGGTGGTTGCATTTTTATCCGTTGGTTCCAAGGCCGCTGGCTTTGCCCTGGCCATCCGACTGCTGGTCAGTACGTTTCCCCTGGTTGCCGACGAGTGGCGCTTTGTGTTTACTGCCCTCGCCGTTTTGAGCATGGTCCTAGGGAACGTGGTGGCCCTAGCTCAAACCAGCATGAAGCGAATGTTGGCCTACTCCTCCATCGGTCAGGCCGGTTTCATCATGATTGGGCTGGTGATTGGCACCGATGCTGGCTACTCAAGCATGCTCTTTTACCTGATGGTTTACCTGTTTATGAATCTAGGGGGGTTCACCTGCGTGATTCTCTTCTCCCTGAGAACAGGAACCGATCAGATTGGTGAATATGCCGGTCTCTATCAAAAAGATCCGCTGCTCACCCTGTGTCTTTGCCTATGCTTGCTTTCCCTGGGCGGTATTCCACCCCTGGCGGGCTTCTTTGGTAAACTCTACATCTTTTGGGCAGGCTGGCAGGCTGGGGCCTACGGCCTGGTACTCGTCGGCCTAGTCACCAGCGTTATCTCCATCTATTACTACATTCGTGTAGTCAAAATGATGGTGGTCAAAGAGCCCCAGGAAATGTCCGATTCAATCAAAAACTACCCGGCTCCCAACTGGCAACTGCCTGGCATGCGACCCTTACAGATCAGCATGGTCGTAGCCGTTGTCGCCACCTCCTTGGCTGGTGTATTGTCCAACCCGCTGTTTACCCTAGCAAACAATTCTGTCATTAAGACGCCCATGCTCCAGGCAGCTGCCCAGCAAACCATTAGTACGGTAGCCGCTCGAGAGACCATTGAGAATTCGCTGTAGCCCGTTATGTGATTCTGCTTGCCTTAATTTCTAATGCTTAATTTGTTCCTATCGCGAGCGATCAACACCGGGTCGATGCATCGGGAACATGACACAGCTTCTAATCCGATTATCGTCCAGTTTTTCTAGGATAAATTCCCCACCTAGACGGGCCATCAGCGACCGGCAAATCGCCAGGTTTAAACCTGGCGGTCTCTCCAGCGGCGAGTCTGCTAGCTGGTCTCCCCGATGCCCTAGCAGCAGCTCGCTAATAACGTTTTCCTCCACGTCACCGTCGTCTGTAATTGACAGCTCAATCCACTGCTGATCCAGGGGGCGGCTCCAAATATCCACCCGGCCCCGCGCTGGCGAGCGTCGACAGGCAGCTGAAATTAGTTCGTATAAAATAAATTCTATTTTCTGCATTTCACCCTGCAGGGCCAAATTGCTATCACAGTGAACCTGGGTCCAAAGCTGCTTCTTTTGCACCTGGGTTTGTACCCGCCTCATCAGTCGGTTAAGTAGACCCACAAGGGGTACTTTGCGGGGATCGGACGCCATCGACCAGCGCTCTCGACTAGTTAGCCGGAGTAGTTCCTTTTCCATCCCCGCCAAACGGCTTTCCACATCGTGAAAGTAGGGCTGATTGCCGATGTCGGGTAGCTGTTTTAGATGACCTAGCTGCCGCCGCGATTCCCGAACCTGTCGCCGTAGATCATCCATATGGTGATGCTTATACCAATTCAGCTCCATCAACATACTTTTACGGTCAAGCAAACGGCTAGTTAGCAATAGATGACGTCGACACCAGGCCAGCTGGTGTACCAGCACAGCTAGCATGCTCATTTGCGCATCGGAAAAGCGTCGATCCCCTTGGTCAGCCAGCACGAGCACACCGTTGAGTGTATGATCCGGCGACGTTCTCAGGGCAACTACAATCAGCTGAGCCTGGGCTGGACACCGTAGCCACTGCCGGGTCACATCGGGTAGATCCTCAAACTCTAGCTGGATCACACCATCGGTCTGAATTGCCCAGTTGATCACCGCATCACTCTCTACCAAAATCGGCGGTTTATGCTTGGCCACAAACTGCTGATCCCGAATCACAGAGGACGCTAAGCGTGCTTCCCTTTGGCCATTTTCCCAAACGATCAGCGCCACTAAGGGCAGCCGTAGCAGCTGGCTAATGTGATGGGTAGCCGCCTGCTCCAGCTGCCCCACATCAAACGTACGCTGTAGGTTGCGTAGCCCCCACTGCAGCGTGTCGTGCATTTGGGACTGCTGCTGGGCCTGTCTTTGCAGCGACCACTGGTGCAGCACCAAGCCAATCTGCCGCCCGACTGACTGCAGCAGATCCTGATCTGCTTGACTCCAGCGGCGGCTTTTGGCATCGGTTACCACCAGCACGCCCTCTGGAGCCTGGCCGGGGGAAAGATTACAGGCCATAACCGCCTGTATCCCCATGTGTAAAAACTGTGGACACCATGCCCGCAGTTTGAGGTCATTGTCCAAGTTTTCGATGCACACTGGGGCCACCTGACGGCCTAGCATCTGCCAATCAATGTCATGGAGTGAGCGCCAGGTATTTTGAGTGGGTTTACTCGCCGTGCCATGGTGCTGATAGCCCACCTCAAAACCGCCACCGTCCAGGTCAGGAATTAGTACCAGTAACCCATCAATTTCAAGGGTGGCAATTAGCTGGTCGGCACATTGCGCCATCACCTTTTGCCAATCGCGATCCCCATGGATGCTTTGGGCAATCCCCACCGACAGCTGATGGTTGGCCTCTAAATTGGCCACCTGCTCTTGTAAAACTGACGTTGGCATCCCTAGACTGACCAGCTGCGTGGCCGCCGTCAAATATCGCTTTTCTGGGAGACTCCACTGCCGGGGCTGACTACCTTCTGCCACTAAAAAGCCCAGTAGCTCACCCTGCATTAAGATCGGTGCCACCATCAGCGACGGCATTTGAAACGTTTTCTTTAACGGCTCAATCACCGCCTGCGTGTGGGAACATCCATCTTCACTGAGGACAATCAAATCACCACAGGATAGGGTCTGGTAAAACTCCTGGTAGCCGCCACTGGCCGATAACCGGGACTGGTCTGGCGATTGGGCATTGTAGCCGTATCGACTTTTTCCACCGTTCACAACACGATGCCAAAAGAAACGCTCTTGGGGTTCAAACCAATATCCACGGGTGCGGGTTGCCCCAACAAACTGATGGGTGGCATCCACCACTGCCTGCAGCCTTGGCTCTAACTCCTGGATTGTCTCCAATTTGGCCAACAGCTTAAAAAATGGCTGAGAAGGCCGTTTTTCCATCCGCTGGTAGTAGTCTTGCTGGTATCGGTGCAAAATGGCCGCTAGGGTCGTGACCAGGATGGAGATCGTTTTTTTCTGCAGACCGGACTTTAGGGAGGCACCGCGACGATTGGCACCCAGCAACAAAATCCCCAAACACTCTTCTTGATACTGAATCGGAAAAATAATGGCATCGTGCAGCCCCAATCGCTGAGCGATCGCTTTCCACTCCCCCGCCCGATGGGATTCTTGTAAGTCGTAAACAGCGGCGGGTGCCTGCCGCTCTATAACCTGCTGGACAGCATCATCGGGCTGAAGCGTTACCTTGTTCCATAAAAAGTTTTTCTCACCGGACAGCAGCGCCATTTGCGTCACCAGGCTCTGGTCATCTGGGTCATAGAGACCGATCCAGGTCAGCTCATGGGGATAGAGCTGTTGCAAATAGTCAGCGATCTCAGCTAGCCGATCGTCAACGGACTCCTGTTCCCATACAGCTTTAAGAACCTGACCTAAGTTGGCCAAATGTTGTTCATACGTCGCTGGAGGAATCGGACTGACCATAAAAATCTAGAATTTGAGACCCAGGCTAGGACCTGAATAAAATATTGA
>JBCDJC010000014.1:0-47777 GCA_038748225.1 Cyanobacteria bacterium P01_H01_bin.26
GTTAGGGCGGTGTTAGTCGATCGCTTGCCCGGTCTCTGAATGATCGCTAAACCAGTCTTTTGCCCAGATCAATGCCTCATCAGCGCTGGTAATTTGTCCGCTGGCTTGGGCATTTTCAACGGCCCACAGCAGCTGCCCAATCTGGGGGCCAGATTTTAGGTTTAACCACCGCATCAGATCTTTACCACTGACCAGGGGGACGGGGTGGGCAACGGGGTCATTTTCGGTGAGATAGCACTTCACCAGGGCCGCGACCGACTCGGTCGCCACCCCCAGGGAGAGTGCCACTAGTGACACTGCTGGAAAGCTAGTGCTGGCCGCCTTAAACAAAAAAAACTGATCTGAGCGGGATAAATATCCTGCCTGGCTCACCAGCCGGTCTAGATAGGGCTGGGCTTGTAATACTCGAAAAATAGCCTGAGCTTCGCTCCGGCTATACTTTAGTCGCCCGAGCCAGCGATTGGCAGCGTCCTCATCTAGGGGCAGCAGCCGAGACAGGCGTGCCGCTTTTACCCAGCTACGGTAGTGACCAGCCGGGACCGGGGTTTTCCAACCGTGCAATAGTTCTAGATACCTCGGTATCTTAGATACGTTTTTTAGGGCAGCGTCCAGGGCAGCTAGCTGCTTTATTTGATCGTTTTCCAGGTGGGGTAGCCAGGTGGCCAATAGCCCATCCTGCCAGGCCATGTGAAAACAGGTAGATCCGTTGGGCTGACTTAGCAGGGCGTCTAGCTCATGGCGAATGCGCTCAGCTGCAATCGTCTGCAGTAGGGGGGCCAATTCACGAATGGTGCAGCGGGTGTTGCTGTCGATGGTGAACCCCAGCTGGGCCGCCTGCCGATAGGCTCGCAGCAGCCGCAGCGGATCTTCTGCCAGGTTGTCGCGGCTGACCATACGCAGGGTTTGCTGCCGCAGATCGGCCATGCCGTTGAGGGGGTCGATCAGCCGATCGCTCTGGGGATGATAGGCAATGGCATTGATAGTGAAGTCTCGGCGCTGCAGGTCGGTTTCTAAAGTAGGCCCTACCTGTTGGGCAAAGTCGATGGTGGCCTGGTCAAAAACCGCCCGCGCAATCTGGTTGTCGGCATCGAGAACGACAAATCCGGCCCGATAGCGTCTGGCAATGGCACTTGCGATCGCAACCGCCCCGTCCGGTAGGACAAAATCCAAATCCAAATAGTCCGCCTGGCGCTTGAGCAGAGCATCCCGAACGCTACCACCCACCACACAGGCTGTCTCCGGCAGTAGGCGGCTATCAAAGGGCCAGGTTTTGGGGAGCAGGGCGGACGCCATAGGGGACAAAAAATTCAACGATGCAGCTCCAAACGTAGTGCGGCTTACAATTCTCCTATATTGCGTCGCCCGTAAGCACGTATTTCAGTACCTAATTTCTAGGTTTTCACCAGCTTTCCCTGAGCCTAACTGGGAAACCGCACATTTTGAAACAAATTCGACTGCCCTTATTTTAGCTGCGCTACATTGGTTGCAAAGGAGGCCTGTCCTCAGGCTCTCTACAACACTTGCCAACGCTCGACCCAGAGTTATTCCCCATGTGTATTTGCATCAACTGCCAATATGTCGACCGCTGCATCACCTACCATGCGGTGGAAACCAATCACCGGCAGCCCCACCTGACGGAGTCCCCAGACTTTGATCCCCAAAATCCCACCATCAATGCCAACATCACCCCTCCGGTTGTCAGCGTAGAGGGCGATCGCATTGTCCAATCTGGAGATTTTGGCTTTGAATATGACGTGGTCGGCTGCGACAGCTTTCAGCAGGATATGGGAAAATGGTCTCGGTTACGTCCTGGCATGGCCATACCGACCTAGGCAACCAGCACGTAGCGATGATTTAATTTACCGGCAACACTGCCAGTAGCTAGCCCCATCCAAGCTTTCTGTGGTCCCCCTAAGCGACAATAACCCCACCCGCACTACGCCCTACATTGTCTTTGGGCTGATCGTGCTCAATGTTCTAGTGTTTTTGTATGAGCTATCCCTGCAGGGCAGTGGGGACAATGCCCTCGAACAGTTTTTTCGCATCTGGGCCATTGTGCCAGCTGAACTCACCGATAGCTTTAATGGGCGTGCCCTCAATCCTATCGGTGAATGGGTCACCCTGATTAGCTCCCAGTTTCTCCACGGTGGGTTTGCCCACCTGGGGGGCAACATGCTCTACCTGTGGATTTTTGGTAACAATATTGAAGACCAGATGGGCCATGGCCGATTTTTGGCATTTTACCTGGCCTGCGGAGCCCTGGCTGGGCTGGCCCAGTGGGTGTTTGCCCCCGTATCGACGGTGCCCACCCTGGGGGCAAGCGGTGCGATCGCAGGCGTCATGGGGGCCTACATCATTCGTTTTCCCAAAGCTCAAATTCTCACCCTGCTACCCCTAATTTTTATCTTTACCACCGCCCGTATCCCCGCCGTATTTTTCCTAGGCTGGTGGTTTGTCCAACAGGCGTTTTACGGTGTGGCCGGTCTGGGAGCCAATGCTGACATGGGGACCGGGGGCGTCGCCTACTGGGCCCACGCGGGCGGGTTTGTGTTCGGGGTAGTACTTGGCCCGCTGCTGGGTCTTTTCCCCAAGGGGCAGCGACCCTTCGACAACAATCGCCGTTAGAGACACCGCCGTTAGGGATCTGCCAAAAAATAAAATCCCCGGAGTAGAGTGGGGAAGGGTTAAAGGGAAAGGAAAAAGAAGCTACTGGCGGGTACCTTATTTACCAGCAATTCCCTGAAGGCATAGGAGCTGTTTTACAAATTGGGCAGTCCAAAGCTAGGCAGGTCCAATGCCCCGTCACTTTCCGCTGGAGTCGTTTCTTCAGTGGCCTCCGTTGGCAGCCCAACCTGAAACGGATATTCCCCGCCAAATTGTTCAGGGCTGCTGATGCCGTCGTAGCTGGTAACCTCTCCCCGATTCAAAATTGTCAGACTATAGGGCACCTCAAGGCTCTCATAGGCTCTATTTGCAGCGGTTCCATTAAGGCTAGCCAGTTCTTCTAAACTGCAGGGAATAGCGAGGGTAACATAGGCCAAATACTCACCATCGGGCGCTCCCCCCGTCGGCCAAAAAATATTTTCAACCGGGGAAAAATTCTGAGTTTGGCAAAAGCCATTGGCATCCACATCCAATTGCCCACCGGATAACGATGTCGGCGAACCAAAGTCAACGATGTCACCGGCTGGATCCACCACAATTAGATCCAAATCGTCATCGGTATTCCAACGCAGCGTAACCTGCACATCCCCAGTTTGCAAAACGGGTTCGGTTCCCTGACCGGGGACTTTACACAGCAAGCTGAGATCAACAACCTGGCCACTTTCATCTTCGACATAGCAGCCATTATGAAAAGTATTAGCCAGGGCACCTGAGGGCAGACCTCCCCAAGTACTCAGGCCCAAGATAAACATCAGGGTCCCCATATTGGGAGAGCTACAATGGAGGTGCTTCATAATACGCCGCCTATCAACCTTCTGATACAAATATTTCTGACACAAATACCGACCTAATATAGTGGTTTTCTTGGTACTTTTCTAAAAAGTGGCTTTCTAAAAACTAACGATACCTAGGGGGCAGCGTATCTCAATTTCTATAGCCTACGCTAGACAGAAACTCAAGAGATGTGCTATCCATGAGCACATTCATCCATTGCACTTGCGTTCCGGTTCCCCATGGGCTCTTCTATCCTTGCGATCCTCTCATTAATAGTTATTGGCTACTCGGTTGGTTCTGTCAGAGTCATTAAAGAAGGTAATGCAGCGTTAGTAGAACGTTTGGGACGCTACCGTGCCACCTTAGAGCCCGGTGTCAACTTTATTGTTCCCCTGCTCGATTCACTGGTTGTTGAAGACACCCTGCGCGAGCAAATTTTAGATATCAAGCCGAGAAGTGCCACCACCAAAGATAATGTCAGCGTTGAAGTCGATGCCATCATCTACTGGCGTATTCTAGACCTTGAGAAAACCTACTACGCCATTGAAGAAGTAGAAACCGCAATCCAGGAGCTGGTGGTGACCACCCTGCGCTCTGAAATTGGCAAAATGGACCTGCAGGAGACATTTTCCTCACGGGAAACCATCAACAAAGCACTGCTTGATGTTTTAGATGAAGCGACCGAACCCTGGGGAGTCAAGGTAAACCGGGTAGAAGTGCAAGAGATCGAAGTTCCCGATGAGGTAGAAGAATCCATGCGGCTTGAGCAGGCAGCTGAAATTGCTAAGCGAGCTGCCATTACTAAGGCCGAAGGTCTCAAAGAGGCGGCTATCCTTGAAGCAGAGGGAAATGTTCAGTCGATGCGTTTAATTTCCCAGGCGTTTGACGGTCAGCTGAGCCAGGGCGACATCATGAAGTTCCTAATAGCCCAGCGCTATGTGGATGCCAACCAAAAGCTAGGTGAAAGCGATAACTCTAAGGTTGTATTTATGGATCCCCGAGCCCTAACGGAAGGGCTAGTGGATTTAATCAATGAACCGCCTGATGCTAAGAATTAGCTTTTGTCTGTAGGTCCTGCTGGCCAAATGGCCTGCTGGCTAAGCATGGTTAGCGTGCGATCGCGCGCTCAGAGCTGCTGATAATTTCCCCGAAGTAATCCCCCAGGAAAGTCGTAGGGCTTTAGCTCTGAATGTAGTTTAGTTTTACGTCAAGACCAGGCCCAAATCTTCTAAGATATAGGCCTGATCCTGCTTCTCCCTGCGTCAACCATGGTTGCCACCCTTGATAATCGATTGGCTCCCCAATCAGATCGGCCTCCCCTGCTGGGCATGACCCAGGCCGAATTGACCGATTGGGTACAAACCCAGGGACAACCGGCCTACCGGGGCAAGCAGCTACACCAGTGGATATACGGCAAAGGCGTGCGCTCTTTAGCTGACATTACAGTTTTTCCAAAAGCCTGGCGTCAGACTGTGGAGCAGATGTCCGTTGGTCGCTCTGAGGTTCACCACCGTTCCGTCGCCCCAGATCAGACCGTTAAGTTTTTATTGCGGCTAGACGATGGGAACATTATCGAAGCCGTTGGTATCCCCACTGATAAACGTCTGACCGTCTGCGTATCATCCCAGGTGGGTTGCCCCATGGCCTGTGATTTTTGCGCTACGGGCAAGGGGGGATTTATTCGTAATCTAGCCACCCACGAAATTGTTGACCAGGTGCTAACGGTGCAAGAAGCCTTTAAGCAACGGGTGAGCAACATTGTTTTTATGGGTATGGGCGAGCCGTTGATCAATGCTCAAAACGTTGTAGCAGCGGTTCAATGTATCAATAGAGATATTGGTATTGGACAGCGCAGCATTACCGTTTCCACCGTAGGTATTCCAGGGCAAATTCGACGATTAGCTCAACACCATCTCCAGGTTACACTGGCCGTCAGCCTCCACGGGTCCAATCAGGCGTTACGTACCCAGCTGATCCCCAGTGCTCAGCAGTATCCACTGGCTGATTTACTTGACGAGTGCCGCGAGTATGTTGCGATCACAGGCCGTCGAGTCACATTTGAATATATTTTGTTAGCCGGGCTCAATGACTGTGAAGACCATGCCGCCGAGCTAGCCAATTTGCTTCGGGGTTTTCAAAGCCATGTCAACTTGATTCCCTACAATCCGGTTGATGAGGCGGACTACCAACGTCCCTCACGCAAGCGGGTACGACAGTTCACCGAAGAGCTCAGATCGGCCGGGATCGCCGTTAGTGTGCGCTACTCCCGTGGTTTAGAAAAAGATGCGGCCTGTGGGCAGCTGCGGGCCTCTAAGGTAGAGGGCTAAAGCCGACCCCCTGCAGATCGCAATTTCTACAGGGGGCTCCTCCAATGTTTGTTAACTTGTCTGTTCTGCTTTGCCCTAGCTAGCCATCGCTTGATAGATCCCTGGGGCGTAGGCTTCAATGACTTTACCGGTGCGCTGACAGACGATCATCAAATAATCGCAGTTTGAACATTGGGTTCTGGTTAATTGTTGCTCATTTAAATGATGCCGCTCGGCTGGTTTCCCACAATTTGGGCAATAAATAGTTTGAACCACAGTAGTCATAGAAATTCGCCGGGGAGACAATAGGCCCTAATTATGACAACTCCTCCCTGGCTCGACAACGTGTTTGGAGTTACCAAAAAGATGGGGATCGCTCATCTTGAGGGCGATCCCCGCCGTTGCGTAAGGCTTGCTACAGGCCATTTCCAAGCGTCTCAAAATGAAAACAAACTAGTCAAAACATTGAAAATTCAACATAAAAGTTATTGATAAAGTAAAGAATATATTTAGATTTTCGAGGTTCGTAACTGTTGGTTTAAACATATTCTTTTTTGATTAGAAACAACCGATGCCCTAGGAACTGCGACCCGGCAAAAAACTGCTGCTAATACGCTTAGTAACCCGGTTGGCTAAATCGGCATAGCGAACCTCTCCGGCCAGGAGCTGACCAAGGCGTTTTGTGGCTGTTGGCCGCTTGATACCAACTCGATAACCGATTTTTTGCATCCGGAAAAACACGCTGGCAATCCGCTGACTCCATTGAATATCGCTACCCCACTCGTCATGAATGGTTTGGCTGTAGTTTGCCAACGCCTGGGCATCTCCGTTTAAGGCTTTATCAATTGCTGCCGCCGCTTTGGTACCGCTAAAGATGGCAGGGCGAATACCTTCGGCGGTCATTGGATCCACTAGGGCAGCGGCTTCACCGACCAGCAGCGCCTGCTGGGTGTGGAGACGGCGATTGCCACTCCAAAGTTTAAGGCCGTGGGAGTAAAGTGTTCCTGCCTCAAAACTGCTGCCCAAAGCATCAGCGTAGGTGGCTAAAGATTGTTCTGGATTTTTCAGCGGAGTGCCTAAAAAATGGGTCATCCCTACAGAATGACGCTGACGCTTTGGAAAATTCCAAAGACAGCCTTGTTTGATCAGGCCAAACTCAAACGCCATGGTGGGATTAACGATTGGACTGGGCAAATCAATCTCAAGCACGTAGCCCTGACGCATTTTTGCAGGCTTAAAGCCCAACCATTGGGCCATTGGACCATCCGCTCCATCCGCTGCGACCAAATAGCGGCCCATATTTACTCCATCCTCGGTGTTGACCGTCCAGACGTGATCCTGGAACGCGATTCCAAGGACCGGGGTGCTATCTTTGAGCGTTACCCCTGCCTTGAGCGCTTGGTCTACTAAGCATTGATCAAAAATATCGCGACGCACAACCCACATGGGTTCCTCGGTTTCGAGTTCTGCCTCAATGGGATCGTCCAACTGCCAGGTGTATCGAATGCGACGCAGTTTTTGATCAATGGCAGGGGTTATATCAAAATCGAGCCACGCAGCGATACTCGGTGCCACTGCTCCGGTACAGGGCTTATAGCGAGGCAGACGATATTTTTCTAACAACAGGACCGAGTGCCCCTGTGTTGCCAGCCGATAAGCCGTGGTGCTACCCGCAGGACCAGCTCCCACAACGATACAATCAAACATCATGCACTCCTTCACATCGCCTGTCTTGAATCCAGGATGGCACCAGCGTACCTCCAGAGGGAACTGGCAAGCACAGGTTAGAAAGGAGGCACTGCGATGCCTCTCTCCCTAAACCTTGGATTTTTTGTGGAATAGCGTAGTCTAGGTACCTAGACCTTCATGATGGCTTTTTCTTTCTCTTCTAGGGTCTTGTCAATAGTACTGATATACTTGTCAGTTAACTTTTGAACCTGATCTTGCAAGTCGCGAGCTTCATCTTCAGACAGATCCCCGCTCTTTTCTTGCTTCTTAGCAAAATCCATCCCGTCGCGTCTGACATTTCGAATCGCTACTCTGCCTTCTTCGGCATATTTGCCAGCTAGTTTGACAAATTCCTTGCGTCGCTCGCTGGTCAGTGGCGGAATATTGAGGCGAATGACAGACCCATCATTGTTAGGTGTGAGGCCAACATCGGAAAAGGAAATAGCTTTTTCGATTTGGCTGAGGATACTGACATCGTAGGGTTGAATCATCAGCGTACTGGGATCGGGGGTGCTGATGTTAGCCATTGACTTCAAAGGTGTAGTGCTACCGTAGTAGTCAACAGTAATGCGATCTAGTAGAGAGGCATTAGCGCGTCCGGTGCGAATGGTATTAAAAGAGCGCTTGGTGGCTTCAATGGCCTTTTGCATCGCCTCTTCTACGCCGTTGATATCAGTTAACTTCACAAGATCCTCCCACGATTGTGCCAATGGACTCTCCCACCATGGCGCGTTGAATATTGCCAGCAACGGCTAAATTAAACACCATGATCGGGATGTTGTTATCTTTACACAGAGCAATGGCTGTACCATCCATCACTTTGAGATCTTTGGCTAGAACATGGCTATAGGTCAAGCTGGTATAGCGTTTTGCGTTGGGATTGGTGTTTGGATCAGAGTCATAAACGCCGTCTACTTTAGTGGCTTTGAGTAGAATTTCGGCACTGATTTCAGCGGCACGGAGGGCGGCGGTGGTGTCAGTGGTAAAGAAAGGGTTACCGGAACCGGCACCAAAAATGACGACTCGATTTTTTTCAAGGTGACGAATAGCCCGCCGCCGAATGTAGGGTTCCGCCATTTCCTGCATGGAAATAGCGGTTTGAACCCGCGTAGGTACTTCAATTCGCTCTAGGGCATCCTGTAGGGTCATGGCGTTCATGACGGTAGCGAGCATGCCGATGTAGTCAGCAGTCGCTCGATCCATACCGGATGCAGCTCCTTTTACTCCTCGGAAGATATTGCCACCGCCAACGACAACGGCAATTTGGACTCCCTGTGCGGCGGTGGCCGCAATTTCTTTGGCAATGGCGTCTACTATGGTTGGGTCGATACCATAGGTAAGGCTACCCATCAGAGCTTCGCCGCTGAGTTTTAGTAGTACTCGCTTGTAGGTATTCCCCATGCGATGACTGTTTGTGACTGAATTTCCCCATCAAGATAGCAGCCTGAGGGTGATTGGGGAACCGCATTGAGAAAGGTCATGGTGTACGCTTTACAATCGCTTTGGGTCATTATGGGCAAACACACATAACCGATGGAGCAATTAGAGACTGGTTTGGCAGCCTACGGCTGGCAGGTGGGAATGGTACTAGCCTGGCTACTGCTAATTGGTGGGGTTTCTGAAGGAGCACGGAGGCTGGGGTGCGGTCCGGAGATTACGCGTAAGATTGTCCACATTGGGGCAGGTCATGTCATCTTACTGGCTTGGTGGTTAATGCTCCCGGCCTGGATGGGGGTGGCGGCGGCGGTGATGTTTGCAGGCGTGGCTTTGGTGTCTTATAAGCTACCCATTTTGCCGGGTATTAATAGTGTGGGACGGCGCAGCTGGGGCACCTTTTTTTATGCGGTTAGCATTGGAGTGTTGATGGGCTGGTGCTGGCCCCAGGGGTATCCCTACTTTGGGGTGGTTGGTATTTTGATCATGTGTTGGGGAGATGGGCTGGCAGCGCTGGTGGGACAGCGTTGGGGCTCCCATAGCTACAAGGTATGGGGCGAGCAGAAAAGCTGGGAGGGTAGCCTGACGATGGCAGTGGCCAGTGCCCTGGTGGTGCTTATGGTGCTGGGGGGACTGCAGGGGGTAACCTGGTCGCTCGCGGGAACGGCGGTGGGAGTTGCGATCGCATCGACCATTCTTGAAGCCGTCTCAAAGTACGGCATCGACAACCTCACGGTTCCCGTCGGTGCAGCTGCTACGGCGTTAGGCTTAACCTGGCTGCTGGGCTAGGGTCTAGCCGCTCTTAAACCTGGTCCAGCAGGCAGGTCAGGGAACGTAAAGTCAGAGAACGCTCACTTTTTGACTATCTAGATAGAGATGTACAGCCGGTGATTTATGGAATTGTCCATATCTACCCACAGCTGCCCTTTAGACCTAGCAGAGGGAAACAGACAAATAAATAGTTTAGGACACCTGCTTGAAGCAGAAACTGATGCTAGAGTTTAGGCAAGAAAATACCTATCGTTTAAGATTCAATCGACGACTCAGAAAGTGACTCAACCGATCATCAGCTAAATTTTTATCGATAGCTTGATAGCCAGAAAAAATCAGACTAAATGTGCATCCGAGACCTACCCCACAGCTAAATTTTTAATTTTTTACTGTTGTCCAGCCGAACAGGTACTAAATCATTGTGTTTATGTTTAAGCGAAAACCGGCGACCAGTTTTACCTATCTCAGCCGTACGTGTGAAATAGAAGGCAATATTCACGCTGAAGGTCGGTTGCAAGTTGACGGTATTATCCATGGCATAGTCGACATCCAAGGGGATTTAGAAATTTCCAAGACGGGCTTAGTTGAGGGGCAAGAAGTACGGGCCCAGAATATTTCGGTCCAAGGCGTACTGAAGGCACGGGTGTTTGCAGAGGGCAAGCTCACCCTCAACAGTACGGCTCGACTAGAAGGGGACGTGGTGGCGGGCGCGCTTGAAATTGAGCCTGGCGCTTACTATACGGGCTATATCGAAACCCGTGAATCGAGAACCCTACCGCCGTCCCGTGACCTCCCAGAACTATACGGTGCTGCTGAAACCACCGAGAGCCCTACATCGGCCTGAGACGGGCCTAGGCCAACCGCTTGATTTCTTGGTGCAGTGTCTGCAGCTGTCTCAGGCTGCTGGGTGCCGTGGCTAACTGTCCTTTCTTAGCTAGCCTCTCCAGCTCAGCGGCTTCCCTAGACAGGGCCACAGCTCCCACGTTGGCACTGGCCCCCTTGATATAGTGAGCCAGGTCCTGGATGTCCGCTTGACTCCCGGCAGCAATGGCCCCTGTCAGCTGACCGAGGCTGTCTTCAATATCCACCAAAAACATTTGCAACAACTCCCGTTCAAAGGCTTTGTCCCCGCCTGAAAGCTGTGCCAACTGCTCTTGGTCAAAATTTTTAGCCATGGTCTAGTATCCTCAGCATCAGTTAGGTAAAGGGGACAGCGTTAATACCAATAAACCGGTATACCCCCAGTCCACGGACACTGTTTTGTTTATCTACGTGTGAAAGCTAGCTATCCTTTATCAACCAGCTTAAAACAGTAGCACCAAGTCCCAGCCAAATCCATACAGAGACATGGGATAGGTCTGGTAGTAGGTGGTATAGCCCAGAGATAATAGAGTAAAGCCATAGGCTAACCAGCAGCAGGATCAAAGCGGCTAGATGGGGCATAGGCGTTGGTAGATCGGTTCCCTAAATCTACAGTCTTGTGTGGAATTATTGTAATTGTCTGCCTTGGGCGCGGAAACTGCTAATTTCTTTTGATCCTTAGCTATAGTTATGCGCTCTAAAGACAGGAGAAACATCTGTGACTGCTCAGCTTCATCAGGACTTGGCCCATTTCCATTATTTTGCCTATGGCTCATGTATGTGCCCGGTAGATCTACAGCGCTCATTGCGGGCAAAGACCTACCCCTATGTGATTGGACCGGCCTATTTAGATGGGTATCGACTGGGTTTTTTTCGATATTCCCGCCGTCGTCAGTGCGGTGTACTTGATGTTGTTCGCGATGATGCGCCCGGCGCAACGGTCCATGGCGTTCTTTATGCACTACCTTGGCATCTCAGCCCTCTGCTTGATCGTCGTGAAGAAGGCTATGTTCATCATCCAATAACGGTGCAATGCCAGGGCAAAAGCTTCCCTGATACGCGCACCTATACAGTGCTGGATAAGCTGGGCCATGAAACAGCTCCTAGCGACTGGTATCTGGATGTGGTGTTGCGGGGCGCGTTGACCTGTGGTCTGCCTGAATCCTATTGCTGGCAGCTGTTTGAGCATATGCATCGTCTGCAGCAGCAGGCCGCCGCCGCTCAAAATCATTCTTTAGAAACACAATTTAGCCCATGAATTTACCGACATGGATTACGGTGTCAAGACTGGTGGCAATTCCGGTGGTATTTTGGCTGCTGGCGGCTCCGACAGATAACCATCGCTGGTGGGCGATGGCGGTATTTCTAGGGGCGGCCTGTACTGACTGGCTGGATGGTTATTTGGCCCGTCGACTCAATCAGGTTACCGACCTGGGCAAATTTTTGGACCCGCTAGTGGATAAACTGCTGGTGCTGGCACCGCTAATGGTGCTTGTGCAGCTAGGGCCGATCCCGGCCTGGGGAGTATTTTTGATTTTGGCACGGGAGCTAACGATTGCTGGCTGGCGGGTAAATCCTCAGCTGCAGCCAACGGTCACTGGGGCAAATCTATGGGGCAAGGCGAAAACGGTGGTGCAAATTAGCGCGATCGCAACGCTTCTCGCTCCCCTACCCCAAAGCTACACGACCGTTTCCTTGGGCCTATTTTGGTTTGCCGTTTTGCTCACCTGGTGGTCTGGGCTGATCTACCTAACCGCGTCCTCAAAAAGCACCTAAACCCATGTCAACAGAAACCAGCGATAACACCCCCAGACCAGACAGCTGGCACGTGGTTCGCCAAGCCAGCGGCCACTGCGATATCTGTCATCAAACCGATCTGGACCGACAGCTAGATAGCCCCAAAATCTGGGGGCCATTTGCCAGTCAGGCAGACGCCATGGCCAAACGAGTCGGTCTTATTCGAGCCGGTAAATGTCTGCCAAAGTAAGCTAATTTACGACAACTGTTCCAGCACTTGCCGCTTCACGCTGACCCCGAAGCAAATCGTTGAGCACTTCGATGGCCATGGCATACTGAGGGTCGTCCGTGGTGCCGATGCGATCGCGATCTTCGCTCAGATATTCCCGCTCTTCATCAGTCAGTTCCACAATAATATCGGGTTCAATCCCAAAGGTATTGATATCACGACCGCTTGGCGTTAGATACTTGGCAATCGTTACCGCAATCCCTGAACCATCGCCCAGCCCTCGTACCGATTGCACCAAACCCTTACCAAAGGTGGTCGTACCCACTAAGACCGCTCGATCATTATCCTGCAAGGCTCCGGACAAAATCTCACTGGCGCTGGCAGAACCACCATCCACCAAGACCACCAGCGGCTTGTCAGTGAGGGCTCGATCACCAGCCACGTTTTCGTCCACCACACCTTCACGGTTCACCGTGGAAACAATGGTGCCATCACTCAGCCACATCTGGGAAATATCAATACTGGAATACAGCAGACCGCCAGGGTTAGACCGCAAATCCAACACATAGCCCGTCACATCGCGCATCTCCAGCTCTTGGATAGCCTCACGCATTTCTGCCGCTGCATTGGCACTAAACTGCGTCAAACGGATATAGCCGACACCGCCTTCTTGCTCAGGGTGATAGGCATAGCGAACCGGATGAATCTCAATACGCGCCCGAATCAGATCAAAGTTAATATCTTCACTATCACGACGCACGGTTAGCGTCACCTCAGAATCAACCGGACCCCGAATTAAGTTGACTGCATCGGTTAGATCCATACCCTCGGTACCTTGACCATCAATGCCAACGATGACGTCTCCGGAGCGAATACCTGCCTCAAATGCAGGCGTATCTTCAATCGGAGAAACCACCACGATTTCTTCAGTTTCCTCCTCTTGGGAAATTTGGATACCCACCCCCGTCAGCTCACCGGAGGTATCTATCTGCATATTGCGGAATTCTTGGGGATCCATAAAGCGGGTGTAGGGATCCTCAAGGGAATCCAACATTTCCCGAATGGCTTCGTAGGCAGAACCGTTGTCAGTGTAGTCACGGTTGAGATAGTCGGTGCGGATAGCCTGCCAATCTTGCTCGTTAAACGTATCGTCGACATACTCATGATCGATCAGCTGCCAAACTTCATCAATCACCTCTTTGGGGCTCTCTCTAAAGAATGCTTGACTCTGAGACCAGTGAATGCTCGTCCCTGCAACGACTACGGCCATACTAGCCAAAGCCGCTGCACCCAAAATCAGGCCATGCTTCTTGGTTGCCATAAAAAGAGATCCAAAACAATAGAACGATACAAACTTACTTGAGCAGGATAGCTTGGTCAGCCAGTACCCAAAACGGATGTGTAGCTTTTAGCACCTTATACTCAAAAGCCATAGACACACATTTCTATTCTATGCAGCTTAGCAATTCCTTGAGAGAATCGGCCAATGGATCTGATAAATGACTACCTAATTTGTAAATTACAAAACCACAAATTGCGCTTTCTGCATAAAGCAGCCTAGGAAAAACCATGTGGTTGGACAGGACTGTGATCTAGCTCTCTGGCTCTACCCAGCAGCCGTCCGCTTTGATCAGGTTAATCAGTTCCTCCACGCCACTAGCTTCAGGGACTCGTTTGATTTCCTCACGCCCCCTGTAGAGAGATATATATCCCGGTGTTTTGCCAACATAGCCATAGTCAGCATCGGCCATTTCGCCGGGGCCATTTACAATGCAGCCCATGACAGCAATATCTAACCCCGTCAGGTGGCTGGTGGCAGACCGGACCTTGTGGAGCACATCTTCGAGATTGAATAGCGTACGCCCGCAGGACGGGCAGGCCACATACTCCACCATGGTTTTGCGTAACCCCAGGGCCTGCAAAATGCTATAGCATACCGGGATTTCCTTTTCAGGAGCCTCGGTTAGGGAAACGCGAATGGTGTCACCGATACCCTCAGCCAGTAAGGTGGCAATTCCAGCGGTGGATTTAATTCGACCGTACTCACCATCACCCGCTTCGGTGACGCCTAGGTGGAGCGGATAGCTCATGCCTAGCTGGTCCATGCGGCGAGCCATCAGGCGATAGGCTGCCAGCATCACCGGTACCCGCGATGCCTTTAATGAAATAACTAGATTGTAAAAATTTAGCGATTCGCAGATGCGGATAAACTCCAGGGCTGATTCCACCATGCCCTCGGGGGTATCACCATAGGTAAACAACATACGTTCCGCCAGGGAGCCGTGGTTGACACCAATGCGCATCGATTTGTTTTGATCTCGTAGAGAAATAACCAGTGGTTCTAGGGTTTCTTTAATTTTGTCGCCGATGGCATCGAATTCTGCCTGGGTGTAGTCGGTACGGCTGTCGCTAGGTTTTTCAAATACGTAGAGACCCGGATTAATGCGCACCTTATCGACATGTTTGGCCACTTCTAGGGCGATTTTCATCCCGTTGTGATGGACGTCGGCCACTAGGGGAACAGGCTGATAGGTGGCGGTCAGATTTTGTCTGATGGTGGCCAGTGCCTTAGCGTGGGCCATACTGGGCACCGTTACACGCACAATCTCACAGCCAATTTCATGCAGGCGACGAATGGCGGCCACGGACCCGTCAATATCCAACGTATCTTCATTGATCATCGACTGCACAACAACCGGAGCCCCACCGCCAATAGTGACGCTACCAACGGGGACTGGGCGGGTCTTACGACGGGTAATTTTGGTGTCGATGGGATCATTTGCACCAGCATTAGGGGAGGGGGGCGTCAGGGTTTGCATACGTCGTGCAGCTGATAAGTGTGCGTTTATGGGTCAATTATATTTTCCCACGGTCCCACAAAACACAGACAGTTATTGGCAATCTGGACAACATTGATGGCCGAAGTAGGGTTGTCATATGCTTGAAGGTCAGCTTAACTTGGCGGTACATTCCAAAATTAGACGCTGATTAATTAACGCAAACGGCTGAATATCTAAGGTGTAGCGAAAACATTGGATCGCCGCGAGATAGTTGCCAACGGATGCATGGCAGAGTCCCAGACCGTGGAGGGCGCCAAAATGATGCGGAATTAGCTCAAGGGTTTTTTCACAATCTTGGATAGCGTCTCGATACCTACCCTGCATATAGTGCAGCACAGCCCGGCGGTTCCAGGCCTCAGCAAAGTCGGGCTGGGCGAGAATAAGGCCATCAAGAATCTCCCTGGCTTCCGCCCCGCGTCCTGCTTCGACTAGGGTTTGGCTCTCAATTAGGCGCTGTGCACCTTGGATCCCCTTCTGGTGAAACCACATATGCCAGAATTCTCCTATCGCCTGATTGCGTACGGTTTCATCTGGATCTTTTAGGGCGTTGAGAAGACGATCAATGTAGGCAGAATCCATCAGTTAGACAAGCTAGGGAGGCAGACCAGGCGGTGTTCTAGAACTTGACAGTTGAAAGTGGTATACATCACCAGGGAATGCTAAGGCAAATTACGGGACCTGTCGTGACAGAGTTTCCGTGCTGATAAAGGATGGGTGTTTTGGTGTCCCCAGTGAGTCGAGTACGGCGGCAGCAGTTTGTAAAAACCGCTGCGCTTGAGCAGGTTGTAAAGCGAGCCCAATGCTATTTGAGGGCTGGCTACTGTATCCACTTAGAAGGACCAACCGGCATTGGTAAAACCACGTTAGCTATGCACCTGGCCGATTGCCAAGATCGACCGATGCTACTGGTGCTAGGTGGGCACAATTTAGCAGTTTGTGGGGAGTTCGACCAGCATAGTTCCTGGCTCAAGTTAGCCTGTCATCAAGGCCTAACGCTGGTATATGACGGATTTAATCGTTCTCGTCCTGAGACAAACACGATGCTGCTATCGGTATTAGAAGAGAGAGTCTTGCTCTTGGCTGGCGAACAGGGTCCAGAGTACGTTCCTGTCCATCCTGATTTTCGAGTGATTTTTACCTCTGACGCTGGGGACTATTGCGGCACCTACAGCTCCTCAAATGCCCTGACTGATCGGGTGATCACAATCCGCCTGCCGGAGCCAAGTAGCCTGGCTCAGCGTCAGATTTTAGAGCGGGTGGGACTTTCACCTGAGGCCGCAATCCTGGTAATTGAAATTGTCCACCGATTTTTTCAGCAGGTATTTCCCGAGGGTAGGGCTAGTCTGCGGCCTTATTTGATGATTGCTGAGGTGTGCCACCAGCAAGGGATCGAGATTGCAGCGGATAACGCTGAGTTTCGACAGGTGTGTCGCGACGTTTTGCTATCACGATCTGGTCAGTCCCCAGTAGATGCCAATGAAATGCTTTGGGAGCTATTTAACCGGTTCTCCAAACAGGTGCCACGGTGCCAGGCTGCCCCAAACCTGAAACCAGCGGAATATTAGCCATAGGGAATAGGGGGCCAGCGGAAACAAAATTTATTAGGCTCCACCATAGGGCGTACAGACGTTTTTTATAATTCCTATCCCTAGGCTGAGACTTGGACCTCTTGGCTGCCGGCTAGCCCAAAAGCGGTGTGAACAGCTTTAAGGGCGGCGATGCTATCGTCTTCAGCTACAACGCAGCTGATCTTGATTTCTGAGGTGGCAATCATCTCGATGTTGATGTTGTTTTCCGCCAGTGCTTGAAACATTTTTGCCGCGGTGCCGGGCTCGGTAACCATGCCGATACCGACGGCGCTGATCTTAGCGATGGCTGTATTGACCACGATTTTGCTACTGCCAAACTCAGTGGCCAGGGACTGGAGAACGCCCCTGGCTATGTCGGCATCGGCTTGGGCAACGGTAAAAGCGATATCGCGGGTCTGGAGGCCGTTGTGCGCACTGCAGCGCTGGGCCTGGATAATCATGTCAACGCTGATACCACGATCGGCCAGTATTTGGAAAAGTTTGGCCGCCATACCCGGTCGGTCGGGCACATGGCGCAGGGCAAGACGGGCCTGGTTGCGGTCTAGGGCCACCCCTCTGACGGCAGGACCTTTGACGATGGATGCCTCCGATAGTCGGGCCGGGGACTGATTGAGGTCAAAGGCATTGCACAGGGCGGCGATGGTGCGATCGCAATCCGCTGCAGCAATGGTGCAGCTAACCTTTACCTCCGATGTGGCAATCATCTGGATATTCACCCCTGCCGCCGCCAGGGTAGAAAACATCTTGGCCGCCACCCCCGGACGACCGATCATCCCAGCCCCAGCGATACTAACCTTGGCAATATGGCTATCGGTTACCAGGTCGCTGCCGCCAGCAGCACCTTCGAGCGATGGCATGAGGTCCGCCGCCAGGGTCGCCGTCTGCTCTAGCACCTCCTTTTCAACCGTAAAGGCAATGTCGTTGAAGTTCCCCTCGTTAATAGATTGAATAATTAAATCAACATTTAACCCCTGCTGGGCAACGGCACCAAACAGCTGGGCTGCAATTCCAGGGCGGTCGGGCACCTGCAGGAGGGCTACCTTGGCCTGGTTGGTATCAAATTCGATAGCATCCACAGGATGGACTAGCTCCAGTCCCTCCAGGGGACGCGGCTGGGGAGCTGGGGAACTCACCCTAGTACCGGGCTCTTGGGTCCAGCTAGAGCGCACCACCAGGGTGACCCCATAGTTTCGAGCAATTTCAACCGCCCTGGGGTGCAGAACCTTGGCCCCAAGACTGGCCAGCTCCAGCATTTCATCACAGGTAATATCGCTCATCAGCTGGGCCGACGGCACCAGTCGAGGATCGGTCGTTAAAATTCCTGGCACATCCGTATAGATTTCGCAGGCATCGGCCTGGAGTGAAGCCGCCAGAGCCACAGCTGAGGTATCCGAACCACCCCGACCCAGGGTTGTAATCTCTAAATCCGGAGCATCGCTGATACCTTGAAACCCGGCAACCACCACAACCTGCCCCTGTTCTAGATAGCGTTGAACGCGGCTGGTTTCAATTCTTAAAATCCGGGCTTGGCTGTGACGCGCCTCAGTCACAATCCCGACTTGAGCACCGGTCATAGATACGGCTGCCTGTCCCCGCTCCTGCAGAGCCATCGTCAGCAGCGCAATGGATACCTGTTCACCGGTCGACAGCAGCATATCCATTTCTCGACGGCTGGGCTGGGTGGAGATTTCACTGGCGAGTTTTACCAGACTATCGGTGGTTTTACCCATTGCTGAGACCACGACCACCACCGAGTTGCCAGCCTCAACGGTTGCCTGTACCCGTTCAGCCACAGCTTGAATGCGCTCAACACTGCCCACCGATGTGCCGCCATACTTTTGGACGATTAATGCCATAGCCTTGCCCCCTCTCAACCCCACAAAATCAACTTTCCCCACGGGCAACCCATGCTGCCCAAGTCATCTGGCCAATTTGATAACACGTATTTCAAAGGCTGGAAAACCCAGGCAAGAAAAGTGTGTCAATCCCATGACATGACAGGCAACTTCCTCAAAAACACACGTGTCAACCCACCTAAGGTTGATTACACTGGTGTGCATTGGCCTAGTGCCGGAGCAGGGAACTCTAAAGTATGAATTTTCCCATGGGTAGTCTGCCTTGAAGAGAGCCACGGGAACAAATTTTGATAAAGAAGTTGGTTTGAGCGTTTAACAGTAGAGACGGAAGATATAAGATTGTTAACTATATGTAATAGTTTTTAATGTTATGACAGCAGCCCTTTCTGGTCCGGCTCCTGTAGCCCTAAAGACGACAGCTCAGCAAAATTCTCTACATCACGTGGTGATTGTCGGTGGTGGCTTTGCCGGCCTATACGCCGCCAAGTCGTTGGGTAAGGCCCCAGTGAGGGTAACGCTCATTGACAAACGTAACTTTCACTTGTTTCAACCGCTGCTGTATCAAGTGGCAACCGGTGGGCTATCGGCCGGTGATATTTCCTCCCCTCTGCGGGCCGTATTGAGCCGACAAAAAAATGTCAAGGTATTGATGGGTGAGGTGGTAGAAATCGATCCCGATGCCCGTAGGGTTACCCTCAAAAGAAATGAGACTGTCCCCTATGACAGCCTTATTTTGGCGACAGGATCTAGCCATCACTACTTTGGTAACGATCACTGGTCTGACATCGCCCCTGGGATGAAAACTATCGAGGACGCTTTAGAAGTGCGTCGTCGTATTTTCCTAGCCTTTGAAGCTGCTGAGAAAGAATCGGATCCAGAGCGGCGCAAGGCGCTGCTAACGTTTTTGGTGGTGGGGGCAGGGCCAACCGGTGTGGAGCTAGCCGGAGCCCTGGCGGAGCTGGCCTACGAAACTATCAAGGATGACTTTAGCAATATTGACCCCCAAGAGACCAAAATCATTTTGCTAGAGGGGATGGATCGTGTGCTTCCCCCCTACCCTGCCGATCTGTCAGTGGCGGCCCAGGCATCCCTGGAAAAGCTGGGTGTGGAGGTTCGTATCAAGTCCTTGGTCACCAATATTGACGGGGACACGGTTTCTATCAAGCATGATGGTACCGTCACCGATATGCAGGCCTGTACGGTCCTCTGGGCCGCTGGCATCAAAGCCTCGCCCCTGGGTAAAGCCGTGGCTGAAAAAACCGGAGCTGAAACCGATCGCATCGGCCGGGTGATGGTGGAACCTGACATGAGCGTGGCCGACTATCCTAGCCTCTACATTGCCGGTGATCTGGCCCACTTTGCCCACCAGGATGGGAAACCCCTGCCGGGTACGGCGGCGGTGGCGATGGAAATGGGCAGCTATTTGGCTAAAACGATTAAAACCAAGCTTGCCAAAAAGCCGGTCAAACCCTTTCACTATAAAGACAAGGGCAGCATGGCTGTGATCGGTCGCAATGAGGCCGTGGCTGACCTCAACTTTACGAAGCTATCCGGCTTTCCTGCCTGGTTTATTTGGATTTTTGTCCATATTTACTTTTTGATCGAGTTTGACAACAAGCTGCTGGTGCTACTCCAGTGGGCATTTAATTATTTCACCTATCAGCGCGGTGCCCGATTGATTACGGGTGATGACTCAATTCCGGCACTGTCTGAAACGGTGATGGCGGAAATGGAAACGGAAATTGTCGCTGTGGATGCTCAAAAAAAAGAAACGGTAGACGCAGCATCACGTCCCATGGATGCCAGATAGGGACAATTTCTGAACTATCGGTTGGGAAAGGATAGAAGGCCAGGACCGTTGGTGCTGGCCTCTATTTTTGCGGGGATGCCAAAGGGGAGGGCCGCATTCACCCCGTCATGACCAAAGGGAAGATTGGCGATGATGGGGATGCCGAGATCGCCTAGACGTTCTTGAAGGACGTCTAGGGCACTGAAGCTGGGAATGTTGGCAGGTGGATTACACTGGCTAAAGCGACCGAGGGCAATGCCTGCCACCTGATCAAATTTGCCGAGCATCCGCCAGTGGGTAAGCATACGATCTAGACGGTAAGGGGCTTCGGTGACGTCTTCAAACGCCAGTATGGCCCCAGTCAGGTCAGGTTCATGGGGGGTGGCCAGAAGGCATGTGGCCACGGTTAGATTGGCGGGTAATAGCCTGCCCTCACCGGTACCGCTGACCCAGCTATCACCGGTGAGGGACCCTAGGGAATGGTGTTCTAGCCAGTTAAATAATCGCTGGAGCGACCACTCAGGTTCTTGGCTAATGGTGGTGAGTAGGGGACCGTGGACGCCGCCGCTGAGCTGACCACTCCACAGCAGACTAGTAATATCGGAAAAGCCGATTAACCATTTGTTGATTGCCGGCCACCGCCAGTTTTCCAGCAGGCGGGTGCCGCCATAGCCGCCTCGGACACAGAGGATACCTTGGTACCTGGGATTGATGAGGGCATCGAGGAGCTGTTGACGGCGCTGGTCGTCTGCCCCGGCCAGATAGCCCCAGCGGTTGTCGTAGGTGGGGCTGAGCTCTATCCGGTAGCCGCGATCGCGCCACAGGGCCAGGCCAGCCTCAAACTGACGGGTTTCCCGCAGGGCACCGCTGGGGGCAATGGCATAGAGCAGGTCGCCAGGGGTCAGCGGGGCAGGCGGAGGTGAGGGCATGGTATGGGGTGCAACGCTATCTCAGATCATGGCATGCCCGCTGCCAGACGGTGACGGTTTCATCCTGACTGCTGCTGACTAGGGTATGACCATCAAACGCGATCGCAATTACCCCCCATCCCTGGGGCAGGTCTGAAACACACTGACCGTCGGACCCCTGGTAAACCTTCAGGGCGTTACCCTCGGTGCCTACCGCCAGCAGCCGAGCATCCGGGCTAAGTTCCAGGGCGCTCACCCCATCACCGGCACTACAGAGTCTATCTTGGGTGGTGGGTGTGCCGATATGCCACACGTCTATTTGGCCCTGGTCGTTGCCTACAATTACATGGTTACCGCTAGGGTGAAACGCCAGGGCCTGACTTTGGCTAGCCAGGGTTTCTAAAAGTCGCTGGTCAGGGAGTGACCAAAGCCGCAGGGTGCGATCGCGACTGATGCTGGCCAGCCGCTGGCCGTTGGCCGATGTGGCAATGCCGCTGATCCAGTCCTGGTGCTGACTAAAGGTGTGACGCAGAGTCAGCTGCTCCAAATCCCAAAGGGTAATTTGTCCGGTGCCGTTGCTCACAATTAGGTGGGGGGGCGCGATGGCCAGGTCCGTTGGCTGCCAGCCGAGCGGAGCAAGACTGTGGGCCAGTTTGCCAGAATTCAGATTCCACTGCCTGACGGTGCCATCGTTGCTGGCACTGCAGAGGAGATGTCCGTAAAAGACAAGGGCGTTGATGCGATCGCGATGGCCCCGGCGCCGACTGTTAAACATGTAAATGTCTTTGCCTGCGGCTAGATCAAAAACAAAGACGCTACCGGTGCTGGTGCCCATGGCTAAACGTTTGCCCTGAAGGGCGAGGGCCGTGGTGATGCCTCTATCGGTGAGTCGATGGCGAGATTGCCAGCGGAGCGGCTCAGCTGTTCGAGGAGCAGGGAGCCCAGGCTGGCTTTTACCGAGGGGGGGTGGCAGAAGGGAACGAGCTTGGCCCCATAGAAATAGGCTGGGGGATTTTTGCAGGTCAGTGATGGCCTGGTTAGCGTAGGCATAGCGGCTGCTCAAGGGCCGCTCCAAAAGCCTATGTAGGACGGTAGTTAGATTTTTGGGCAAGGCTTCCACTAGGTCGGGCCAAATCCAGCGATTGTCAGCGACCGAGTAAAGATCAAAAGGGGCAAGGCCGGTGAGCAGACGGACAGCCACTAGACCAAGGCTATGGAGATCGCTCGCGTATACCAAAGTGCCGAGGATCTGCTCCGGGGCCGCGTAGGCCGCGTCTCCCCCCGTGGTTGAGCGTGCTACCTCCTGTTTTGTCAAGGGTGGAGCAACAGGCAAATCCACCAAAATGGGCTGGGGACCCTGGCGGATATTTGCTGGGCGAATATCTCCGTGGACTAGTCGAAAACTATGGAGATATTCAAGCACCGAGAGTAGGGATAATAGCCAGGGCTCTAGGGCAGCTGGAGACCAGGGCGAGAAATCGGTCTCGATACTTGGGTAAGTAATTTGCTCAAACGCTAAAAACTGTCCAACATCCGTTTGCCAGCCGTCTATCAGCGCAGGCAGCTGGGGATGCTGTCCCACGGCTCGTAGCCGTTTGATCACGCCGTCTAGCGGCTCTTGGGGATAGTAGCTGTGCTTAATGACAACGGACCCAGGAAAATCTAGAGCGAGCGGGTGGGCCAGAAGGGTTTGTCCCTGGCGTCCTTGCCCAAGCGTCTCGATAATTTCATAACGGTCGCCGTCGTTAGGCTGCTTACCAGTGGCCACTTAAAAAACGGGTCGTATCGACCGCTGTGTCTGACTATTTTGGGTCGTATGCCCGGGTGCTACCCAAGGTATTGGTGCTTCAAAAGCATACAAAAACAGCTGCTCAACAGTCGCCATTGACACCTAGGCAGCCCTCGGTTCACTGGGACTGCCTCCCCATACGGCCTTGATGGTATCTAAAAACGCGAACACTGACGGCGGCTGCAGTGCTTCGGCTAAGGTGATCACCCCAATGACTCGCTCAAAGGGTTCTGGCAGCTGGGCTACGATGATGTCGTCAGGGATGGGTTCGGCGGCCAAATTCGCCATAATCGCCGCTCCCAAACCACGTCTGACCATGCTGACAATGGTTGAATCTTCACGCACATCGTAGGCGAATTGAAGCGTCTGATTGTGACGGGCTAGATATTGTTCAATATTGTAGCGACAGCCGTCCCCGGGCGGCGTTTGAATAAGGGGGTAGTTGAGCAGCTGCTCCCAAGTGAGCCGAACATCCATGGGTTTAGCCGCCGGGGGTAGCAGCACAATATACTTGTCCCGCAGCAGTTCCCAAGCATCAAACTCTACGCTGGTGGGCAGATAGCTAAAACCAATGTCGATCCGGCCCTGGCGTAGGTAGTCCTCCACGTGGTGGTAGTGGCTAAATTCTTCGATGGTGACGCTAATGCCGGGATACTGGTGACGAAAACGCTCGATTGCCGCTGGCAGAATATGGGTGGCCACGCTGCGAAAACCGCCCAGACGCACCTGCCCCGACTGGAGACCCTTGGCTAACTGGGCCTGCTGGCAGATTTTTTCTAAACGCTCTAGTACGTGCTCGGCTTCAGCGGTAATCGCTTCCCCCACGGGGGTGAGCACCGCGCCCTGGCGACCTCGATTAAGCAAGATGATGCCCAGTTCGGTTTCTAGGGTTGCGATCGCATGGCTCACCGCCGATTGCGACAGGTCTAGCTGTAGGGCAGCGTCGCTAAAGGTACCGGTATCGGCAATAGCCACCAGTGCCCGCAATTGAGAAAGTTTAAGCCGATTTGGATTGCTCTCTGCCATGGAGCACCTGAAAGTAGTAGATGATGCCTTAATTTTAGGTATTGCCCTAGGGTGCTAAATTAAAACGATTAAATCCATCTATAGCATTCATGTAATAGATACAGTCTATCGTTTGATTTCAACAATAGATATTAATAATGTGAGAAACTGGGCGTTCACTATGGTGTTTGCCAAACTCCACATTCAGACCTCTCCACACCCAGTAAAAATCTTAGTCTTGCGCCCAGTACTCCCCCTTCCATGCCCTTAATTAGCCGCCGCTCCAAAGGCTTGTACTGTGAGCAAGGCAACTTTTATATTGATCCCTGGCGAGCCGTCGAAACCGCCCTAATTACCCATGCCCATTCGGACCATGCTCGATCCGGTTCTGAGCACTACTATGCTATCTCTAGCTCAGGGGGTATTTTACGCAAACGGCTGGGGCAAAACATCGATCTCACCCCTATCCAGTACGGTAACAAAATCAAACTTGGCAATACCTGGGTCTCGTTTCATGCAGCCGGTCACGTGCTGGGGTCGGCTCAAATTCGAGTAGAACATAAGGACGAGGTCTGGGTAATTTCAGGCGATTACAAGCGCTGTCCCGACCCCACCTGTGCCCCTTTTGAAGTCGTAGAATGTGACACCTACATTACCGAAGCCACCTTTGGTCTTCCCATCTATCGCTGGCAGTCAGGCCACGACACCGCCGCGCAAATTTATCACTGGTGGCAAAACGATTTGGAACGGCCATCAATTTTGTTTTGCTACTCCTTTGGCAAGGCCCAACGGGTACTGGCGGAGCTAACTCAACTTACGGACAAACCTGTCTATGTCCATGGGGCTGTCGAGGTCCTCACGGAAATTTACCGAACCGTGGGCATCTCAATGCTGTCCACGATCGCCACCAGCCAAGCTGAAAAATCCTACAAGTTTCAAGGAGACTTAGTCATAGCCCCACCCTCTGGCCATCGTTCTGCATGGATGAAGCGTTTTAAGCGCCCCCAGACTGCCTTTGCATCCGGTTGGATGGCCGTGCGCGGTGCCCGTCGCCGTCGGGGTTACGAGCGAGGGTTTGTTTTATCAGACCATGCTGACTGGCCCAGTTTGATCAAAACGATAAAAGAAACCAAGGCCAAAACCGTTTACGTCACCCATGGCCAAAATGATGTGCTGTCGCGCTACCTGACAGAGCAGCTGGCAATCAAGGCCATGCCCTTAGATACCCTGTTTGAAGGCGAAGTAGATAGCTGATCAGAAAGGTCCGCCCTTCGTATTACCAGCGATTTGACCAAACCGCTTCAGAATCTGCAATACCGTTGTCAGCTCGCGGATTGAAGTCAGTGGGGCAAATACTCTAGAGACCGCGTCATTGGGCTGAGGGTGATGCATTAGTTCGACAAAAAAATATCATCACCGTTGGTCACCCTGGCAGAACAGGGCTCTTCTGACTGCTGACATAGGACCCTATTTTCGGCTGTGCTTAATCCTAACAACCACAGAAAAAACAATAGGTTAACGTCTTTGTAGTTTTCTATAAGGCCGATAGCTGTTTTTAACCAATAAATTGAAGAGTTTGAATATTGTCGAAAAGGCTACTGAAAAATTACCTTAGAAACACCTAGCGGCAGGGATTCTGTCTTTTAAGACGACCTGTCAGCGGTGCGAACGAAATGCTTAAGATCTTGTGTGATTTTATCAGCAATAACGGGTCACACAATCGGGGGCAGACGACCGTTAATGCTTTAGCATCTACATCAGCCATATGATAGTGAACATGAACCATGGTCCCCACCTCCAGCGAAGCACCTACCGGCAAAATTCTGATCGTTGACGATCATCAAGTTGTCCTGAGTGGCACCATCGATATCCTACGTCAGCATTACCCTAGCTATGAGCTGTTGACTGCTAAAACAGCCCAGGAAGCCCTTGAGAAACTAGCGAATCATCACCTCAACTTAGCGATTTTAGATCTTTCTATTCCTGACGCTTTACACCAGGATGCCAGGGTTGAAACGGGTATTGAGCTGCTCAGACAGGTGATGAAACATTATCCTGAGCAAAATATTGCAATCCAGAGTACGTATATCAAAGCGCTGGTGAGGGTGCGCTCAGAAATTGATTCCCATCAGGGGGGCTTTACCATCGTTGACAAGAGCATGTCCAGCCAGGATATCTTTCAGCGTATTGATGGGGCGCTTAAAGGATTCAGCCATACGCGGGGTATTAAAGCATTACAGGCGGGCATTGAACTCAAGCCAGAGTGGCTCCAGGTGCTGACGTTTGCCTTTCATGAAGGCTTGCAGGATAAGGCGATTGCCCAAGAACTTAATGTACAACCCAGTACCATCCGTCACTACTGGAATAAGCTCTACGACGTGCTAGAGATCGACCCTGAGCTGGATAAAAAGGAGGGTAAAAACCTGCGCAGTCTCACTGAGATTCGTGCCCGTGAGCGAGGGCTCCTGGACTGATGGAAGAGCAAAGCCGTTGGGGAAAAGTATTTGACGCGCTCAGAACGAGTCTTTGGGGAGTTGGCATTATTGCCACGGTTTTGGGGGCTCGCTCCTTTGGCGCTTTTCATGCCCTAGAACTGATGGTGTTGGATAGATTTCTGACGCTCAATACCCAGCTATCGATTGAATCAACGGATGGAGACATTACCCTTGTGGAAATTGATCCGCCCTATGTGCAAGGCTCAGTTGAAAAGGGGTACACCATCAGCGCTGATTCATTGGCCGATATTGTAGAAACTATTTTTGCAAATGAGCCAACTGTCGTCGGTGCTGATATTGTTTCTTACCGAATTACGGGGGAGAACCAGGAAAGGTTGCGATCGCTCATTAATCAACGCTCAAATCTAATCACCGTTGCCAACTATTCATCGAATTCCGTCAACTCGGCAGAACCCATAGCAGGACTTACTGGGGGCCAGCTAGCAGAGCAGGTTGGTTTTAATGATCTAATATTTGATCGAGATGGGATCATCCGTAGGGCGTTCCTGGGCTTTCACCTCAATAATGAGGCCGATAACTTTAAAACCTCTTTTGCAATTCAAGTTACCAAAGGCCATTTTGCTAGCAAAGCTCAGGCTGATGAGGGGAAGAGAATTAAGCTAGAAAACGGCATTAAAGATCTAAAAACCATGCGGTTTGATACCCGTGAGATTCCCAGATTGGTTTCAAACTATGGCTACACAGATCAACAAACTAAAGGTATTCAGACCTTAATTAACTATCGGGGAAATCCAAAACCCTTTGAAGTTGTTACAGCCAGCGATTTGCTAGAACCTCAGACCGATCGCAGCTCCCTAATAAAAGACAAAATTATTATCCTGAGCCTAGCAGGGGCAGCCCGGGATTTTGCCATACCTACAGCTATTGTTGACAGTTCCTCGGGCGAGTCGCCGTTGGCCAGTGGAATTGATATTCAGACTCACATTATTAGCCAAATCGTTCAGGCGGTAGAAGAGCAAAGACCGCTGATCTGGACTGATCGAACAGCACAGTACACATTTTTAATAGTTGTTTCCATTTTAGGGATTAGCTGTGGCAGATTTTCAAAGGACACCTTAAGCGGTCTGATCAGTCTATTGGTGACTGTTTTTGCCAGTATTTTTCTCAGCTATTTGTTCCTACTGCGTTTAGGGCTGTGGCTACCCCTGACGGCAGCCCTTGTTTCAACAACGGCTAACGGGTTGGTTTACATTAACTATGCCCAAAACAAACGTCGCTCGGAAAAAATGATTCAACAGCTTGATCTAGCCCTAGATAATGAACGTCAACTGTCGGAAAGGTTGGCATTTGAGCGGAAAAAAACCATTGAGAATATGTTTGATTCGATTCACAATGGCCCCTTACAAACGCTGGCTAATTTACTACGCCGCACCCGTGATTCAACCATAGATTTGCCTGATATATGTTTAGGATTGGAAGATCTAAATCGAGAAATTCGATATATCGGCGACTCTATTAAACAAGATGCTCACGATCAAAAAGACAGTCTTGATGTTAGCTATGCAGGCACCAAATTTGATCTAGACATTCCACTACAGGAATTATTTCAAGAAGTGTATGATGCAATGCTTTCTAGACCATTGCTGGGTTTTTCTAACCTTAAGTTTACAATCATATCCTTTGCCCCCATTGAATCAGAAATACTCAGCATCGATACTAAGCGAAAGCTCTGTCGCTTTTTGGAAGAAGCCCTAGGCAATGTTGGTAAACATGCGCTAGGGGCTACTCGCTTGGTGGTAACTGGGAAGAATAAGGATAACCACTACGAGCTGACGGTGGCAGATAATGGCTCAGGCGGAAATAGTAATGAAGTGGAAACTGGAGAAGGTACACGAATAGGTAAAGAAGTGGAAAAAATAACCGGTGGAAAATTTATTCATAAACCGAATAAACCTAAAGGATTTTTCTGTCAGCTTACGTTTCCACTATCCACCTGATCAGATGGATGAATATAACTTAAAACACCTGTAAAATTATTATTTATAGCTATTCATTCTATTAACAATTCCCTGATTTGTATATATATTCAAGTATGAGTAATTGTCACTTGTGGCGACGAAATAACAAAAAGGAGGTGATTAAAATGACTGCTTTAAGAGTGACAAAGAAAACTTGGCTGCATATTCTTGTAGCCACGCTAATTTCATTGCCAATGATTTCTGTGATGCAGCAGTCGGCCAGGGCTGATTTTGTTCCGGCCCCACCTGATGATTCAGGTCAATCTGACAGCCATAGGGCAGGATCTACTCGCTAATCCTGTTGCCAACGGCAATGATTTAAATCACATAGGCGCAGTGATCTTTCCAAGATTGCTGCGCTTTTTTGTAAAGTGTTGTGCTCTTTATAGAAAAGTGCAAAGGGTATTTAGCAATAGCCGCTTAAGGACCTAAAGAAAACAAACCTGAGATCTATAAGAAAGCAAATTGTTTTGATAAGAAGCCTTCGTTATTCTGTAACTGTTCGATAAAGCATCAGTGATTCGGCTGACTTTCCTGCGTGACCAACTGATTTATGTCTATACCGCGACATCACAGTTATTTGGGTTGATATCACTGTTTTATTCTAACAAACTCTCATTATCCGGAGCTTGTGTCATGCCATTCTTTTCCCTCTTCCTGGTTTGCCCTATCTTTTTCTTGACTTCAGGATCGGCGGCGGCTAAGCCCAAGAAAAAGGAAAAGAAAGACAACAAACCCAACATTGTGACCGAGCTAAAGGATTCATAGCGCTGTCGGGTTAAACATCTAAGCACATCACCATCTACCCCACGTCAGGAGGACTTCACCATGCTTGTTCCAGCTTCCATGCACCGTATGAGAGTTCAGCGTACAGCGCTATTTGTAAGTCTGGTGGTATTCCTGTGGCATAAACTCAGACAGGCTCAAGACTGTGGTGCTGATTACTGCTAAATCAGGTTGGTAGACCCACCATAAGCTTTAAATTTTGCTGTGACAGTAAGGGGTAAGGTCGCTCTCAGGGCGTCTTTATCCCTTTTTTTTAGGTGTTTGTGTTTTCAGGTGTTTGTGTTTTCAGGTGTTTGTGACAGTGGGTTCTTAATTTTGTTCATCGCGGTTGAACCGCAGGTTATCGAGGGTTTGGCCGGGGGGCAAATCGACAAACACCCGTTCACCCGAGGTCACGCCGTCTAGAATTTGGATTTGATCGCCTAC
Organism: Cyanobacteria bacterium P01_H01_bin.26; assembly: GCA_038748225.1. Lineage (GTDB taxonomy): Bacteria > Cyanobacteriota > Cyanobacteriia > Phormidesmidales > Phormidesmidaceae > Leptothoe. Next base: position 29,967 of record JBCDJC010000014.1, read on the forward strand.
CTGGGGACCTAAGGTAACGGGTCGGAAGCGAATATTTCTGTTGTTTTCACCAGGGGTGAGGATACCGGTCTCCCCCCCTTGGGTGACAACAGCAACGGCGGGCACCACTAGGGCATCGCTGAGCCGATTGCCTAAAAATGAGACATCCACATTCATGTTTGAGCGTAGCTGCTCTAGTCCGTTGTTTAACTGCACGCGCACTTGAAAAATGGTGACGTTTTGCCGTTCAATGGCTTCTGGCGCAATGAGTCGTACCTCTCCTGTAAACACCTGTTCGGGATAGGCAGTAGACACAATTTCCACCGCTTGTCCTACTCGAATTTGGTCTAGATCGGCCTCAGGGACTTCGGCGACAACTTCGAGGCCACTGGCAATGGCAAAAATGGCGCTGGATGTTGCTGATGCGGCCTCGGAGGCTGACGTTGTTGGGGTGACAAAGGCACCCTCGTTGGCAAATCGCTGGGTGACAATACCGCTAAAAGGCGCTCGAATAATGGTGTTATCAATGCGAGTGCGAATGACATCTACCTGGCCGCGAGCGCGTTCTACCTGGGCGCGGGCCTGGGCAACATCTTCGGGATCTGGATCGTCTTCGAGGTCCTCAAGACGCTGTTGGGCCTCTTCAATGCGGGCCTCTAGCTGACGCACGTTGGCCAGGGCGCTATCGACGGAGGTTTGACTGTTGTCGAGTTCGCGCTCAGAAATTGCCCCCTGGGCATAGAGACTGCGATCGCGAATCAAGTCCCCTTCGGTTAGCCTCAGCTGTGCGTTTGCTTCCGTTAGCTGCGATCGCACCGCCTCTAGGTTGGCTTCGGCCTGGGCTAACTGTGGACGATCTGTACCCTGCAGCAAATCCTGCAGCTGGGCTTCTGCCTCCGCCAGGTTTGCCTGATTTTGGCGTAGCTGGGCATTGAGATCGTCTATGTCCATGCGGGCCAATATCTGGCCCTGCTCTACCGAATCCCCTTGCTCCACCAGCAGTTCGTCCACAATGCCCGACGTTTTAGGGCTCAGGTTTACGGTTCGAAACGCCTCTACCTCACCACTGGCATTAATCCTCACAGTCACCTCTGTCGACTCCACAGGCACCGTTAGCGCTGCCACATCGTAGTCGGAATCGCGATAGCGATTAAATGCAACTGCCGCACCAATACCGATGATGCCTAGGGCTAGACCACCCACAAGCCAAGGTAAAGGGCCCTGCTTAAACAACAATTTCACCAATCCAAAACCTCATCCGTATGCCTAGTGTTGCATCCAGATTGAAACTACAGCCGCTGAATAGGTCACTAGCGCACTGTCCTAATCATTGTTCTAATCATTAGTGTAGCCAGTAGCCTACCGGCATTTATCTTACCGGGGGGCACCTATTCCCGAGAGTACCGCTGTCAGCTCGGCCGGGACCAGCGCCGCCGCCTGGTTTCTAGAAAAGTTGGCCAGGACGCTCCAGGCCGCGCCAAAGAGCTGGTCGGGCTGGAGGTCATCTTTCACCAGACTCCACAGACGGGCCATTTCCTCAGTATGAAGACGATTGTCCTCCGTTAGTGCCACCAGGATTTGCTGACGGAGATAATGGCCTTCATCGGACAGTAAAAACTGTACCCCCAGACCCGCTGTGGGAATCAGATTAAAACCCTGATCGCCCTGGGCAATGCGAATCATATTCTCCAGGCGCTGCCATTGGAAACGACCATCTTTAAACAACACCTCAATCAGCCGTCGCCGCAGCGACTCTGTCTCACCCGTCAGCAGCCGTCGAGCAACGTAGGGATACGCAATCTCAACAATTTTAAACTGTGGATTTAGGGTTAGGGCCAACCCCTCCTGGGTTACCAGCGAACGGATGATCAGCGCAAACTTAGCTGGAACTCGAAAGGGATAGTCATACATCACCTCCGAGAACTTGTCGGTAATACTCTTAAAGTTAAAGTCACCGACGCTGGCACCAATGGCATCGGCAAAAACCGCCTCTAACGCCGGTACAATTGGGCGAACATCCACATCCGGTGTCAGAAAACCCAGCCTGACAAAGTCATCGGCTAGCTTGGTGTATTCCTGGTTGATCAGGTGTACCACTGAGCCCACCAGGGTTTCCTTTGTGTCCTGGTTGAGCTGGTCCATCATGCCAAAGTCAATGTAGGCCATCGCACCATCGGCCATGGCAAACAGGTTGCCCGGATGGGGGTCGGCATGGAAAAAGCCAAACTCTAACAGCTGTCGCAGACCCGAAGAAACACCAATAGTGACTAGGTCGTCGGAGTCTAATCCGGCGGCTTTTACCTGCTCAATGTCAGTTAGTTTGATGCCATCAATCCACTCCATGGTGAGTACGCGGGTACCGGTGTAACGCCAGTAGATGGCTGGGACCTTGACCATGGGGTCATTGGCAAAGTTGGCTGCAAAGGCTTCAGCGTTGCGCCCTTCATTGAGGTAGTCAATTTCTTCAAATAGCTTGCTGCCAAATTCATCCACAATCAGGGTGAGGTCGTGGCCCAAATTGAGGGGTAGCCAGGGCGCTAGCCAGCCCGCTGCCCAGCGCATCAAATACAGATCGCGACAGATAATCGGCACCAGATGAGGCCGCTGTACCTTGACCGCGACCTCTTCGCCTGTGTAGAGTCGGGCTTTGTAAACCTGACCGAGGCTGGCCGCTGCCACCGGCTCGGGGGAAATATAGCTATACACCTCGTCAGGGGTACGCCCCAGCTCTCGTTCAATAATCAGCTGGGCTATCCGGCTATCAAACGGGGGTAGCTGATCCTGCAGCTTGATCAGCTCGTCTAGAAACTTTGGGCTAATCAGATCGGGACGGGTGGAGAGGGCCTGCCCCACTTTGATAAACGTGGGACCCAGGTCGGTCAATATGCGACGTAGCTGGCTAGCTCGCTTGGGTTCGTTGATCTCTTTGCGCCCGAATACCCGATCTAGCAGCAGCCCCAGCACAAAGCTGCCCAGCATCAGCGCCACTGAAAACGCCCGCCACAGAACGGTCCAGACGCGAAAACGATAGTGGTCTGCGATCGCAACCGCATCATACCGCCGCATCTTTTCAAGCTCAGCCATACTCCTTATCTCCTAAGCCATACGCTTAGCCAAGAAGGCACGGTGACACCTGACGGGACGAGTATCATCAGCCTTCGTCCTAAGCGGGCAGCGGGCAATTCCCATTACCGCCCTTAGATATCTTCATCATAGTATGGATAACTACAAAAAAAGTTAGATTTCCTGGGGACAGCTATGCTAAACCTTGCCAGACTGGCCTTGAGAAATCCCAGCGCTAATGGGGTGTCGTCGGTGCTGCCGCAGGCTACCCGTTGGCAATAAAAAAGAGCACCCGACGACAGGTTGCTCTCAAGTTAGCTCATATTGCTCCGGTGGAGCATTGGCAAAATCTCAGATGATGGCGCTCAAAATAGAGGTGAGTATCGACAGTAAAAAGGCACCGATAATGGCGCTCCAAATTCCCCAGCGCAGGCGAAACCCCTCCACCAGCTTGGCGGATAGACCAAACAGGATCAGGTTTAGCAGCAATCCGCCCAGGGTCACTAGCCAAACTAGACCCCCCAAAACGGGCAGACCAGCGACAATACCGACGATGCCATTGAGTATGCCAAACACCAGGGCAGTAATGGCAGTTTTACCAAAGCTGTCGGATTCCACACCAGTGGGTAGGAAGGTAATAATTACCAATGCAATCGTGGTAATTAGCCAGGTAATAAGAAACGGAATGAGAACGTCCATGGCGGGGCTCCTTAGAAGCGATGACTACGGAAAAATATCCGTGTTTACTCGTAGCGATTTCGTCTGGAGTATATCAAATTTCTTTCTAGACGTAATTAAAGTAGTGTTAAGGGGAATACCTGGGACTATGGGTGTTTTAGTCGGTGATATTGCCGCAGACGCTGCTGAAATTTGCCCCAATACTGGTCTACTGTGTCGGGGGTCAGGGTAAAGAGCTGGGCTGGGCTATCTTCAAGTGCGATCGCAACCATCGCCCGTTCCACCCTAATGTCATAGTCCCGATATACCCAGTTCACCGCCCAACAGTAGGCCGCCACCTGTATAAAATAGTCTTCGATCCACTCCGCTTGTTTGGGCCGACGCGCCGTTTTCCAATCGCACACCAGCAGCTGGCCGTCATACATCATCAGCGCATCGGGGTAGCCTGCAAACTTTAGCGGATGCCACACGGCCCCCTCCACCAGGAGCACCCGATCAATATTTTTGAGCACCGGCTCAATTGAGGTCCAAAATCCCTGGGTTCCCTCCGGTAGACTCCAGTCCTCCTGACGCAGATAGGACCGGATCACTTTATGGATCTTGGTGCCGGCCCGTGAGGCTGTGGTGGTGATGCGGTTGGCCTCTTCTGTACCGACGCGATCGCGCCAGCGCCACAAACGCTGCTTTGCTTCCCATGGCTTAGTTGCCGATAAAATCGTGGTCACCCCAGGCAGGCGCTGCCCTTCCACTTCATAGTGACGACGACGATTGACCGAAACCTGCTTGGCCTTGAAGTGGGGCAGCATTTGGTCCTCGTACATAGCGCCAGCGCACTCCCTATCGAACCGTAAAGGACTCAATCATCCAGCGGTCGTCCTCCTGCTTTTGCAGGTTGTACTCGACCGTCAGCCGATCTTGGAAGGAGGCATCGTCACTCAATACGCCAAACTGATAGGCGCTAGCCGTTTCCTCAACATCAGCTGTGACTCGAATCTGCTCGTCATCAACGGCCTCAGCAGAGAGGTTTTGAATGGATTGTTCATACTCTACGTGGACGCCATCCCTTTGATTGGCCTCCACCCGATTGACCCACTGGGACAGGGCTGGCTCAACCAAAATTTCCTCCAGTGCCGACACGTCCCAGCTCGGCCCCATGGCCTCACCCTTCGCCGCATACCAGGACTGAATCACCTCCTCTGCAACGACCTCCACATCGTCACTCGCTGCCGCTTGACTATCTTCAGCCGGTAGCTCAATGGCCGGGCGGGCCGCATCAATATCCAACGGATCGCCCTCCAGCCTGGGTCCGCCCAACAGCCCGCCAAACCAGCTCAGCAGCTGGGCCATGACCAACCCCAGCAGCCCTAGACCTAGCAGTCCCAGGAGCAGCACCAGGGCCAAACGCCCCCATTTGGGCGACGATCGTCGCCGCGATTTAACCAGCGGGTCCTCTAAACCCACCGTGGCACTCAGCTGATCGTCTAGCTGACCATCTGGAGATAGGCTAGAGATCTGTTCAGCGGTGTAGGTGGGACCCATGGCGGCGGTCTCACCTACCGAGACCGCCGAGGTGCCTACACCGGTGGTACCGAACGGGCTTTGGGTACTGCCAGTGTAGGCACCAGAGCCCCTGGGGTAGTCCGTCCCGAATCTGCTGGGAGCAGCAGGAGCAGCGTCCTCGGGCGGGATAGCCTCTAAATAAGCCTGGACCTGCTCATTGGCGAAGTAATCTTTAAGGGTGGCACTACTCTGGTCCAGGTCCCTAAAAAATGGGAAAACATCTCGCTGTAGCCAGCGCTCGGTATAAAGACACAGCCCAGGCAATAGATCGGGCGCCCCCTCAGAGTTGCCCTTAATAAACATTAGAGGCTCGCGTTCATGGCTACGTTCTAGGGCGTGGGTGGCTTCTTCAGTTTGACCTAGCAAAACAGCACAGACGGCCTGCTCTAAATAGACATCCTGACGTTCGGTGAGTAGGGAAAGACGATGCTTGGCCTGGCGTACAAGGCTGGGCTGGTGCCTGGCAAATCCCCTGGCCAATAGCGCATAAACAGACAGATAAATACCCACCGACGAGGGTCGGTGAACCTCGACTTCAAAAATATCCTGCTGCTCCGCTGACGTCAGATAGCTACGCAGCTGCTGTACAAAACGTAGGAAATCCTCAACGCTCAGCCCCGAGGCATCGTCATTGGCCCCATCAATGCCCCCTCGAGCCTCCAGCATGGACTTGAGCAGATCGATACCCTGCTTCCGGGCTGATTTGTCAGCCAGGGGACGAGCCACCAGCTCTAAAATACGGTAGGGCTTGAGCTTATCGAGATCCGCCTGGATGTCGGCTTGCATATCAGCAAACAAATTTTCTCGGAGCATGAGCTCCTGACCCGTTTCCAACGATTCGGCCGCATTTTCATACTGGTGCTGCTGCCACTGTTCTCGCCCTAGCTCTAGACAAGCTAAGCCAACCGTCAGCACAATATCCGAGAGGGTCTCCTGGGAATTGGCCGCTAGCTGATTGGAGCCGCTGCTCAAATAGGGGCGCCCCAATCGAATTACCAGCTCATATTCCCCCAGCTCCAGCAAAATTAGCAGTGCTCCAATCAGCTGCTCTTCATGAATTTCGATGGAAACAGGCTCGATTGCTGCTGAGGTATCCGTAGATAATAGCTGTGCGTCGTAGGCTTGGCGCTTACTCGAATCCTGTAAGGCCCCATAGGCGATGTCGATCAGCTGCTTGCGTGACTGAATCGCAAACTCTGAATATTCCCGACGCGGTAGCTGCAGTGTGCGGTCACGGTGAGCCTGCTCCAGTTGTTCCGCTGTCGCTTGCATGGGCAACCCCAGGATTCGGTAATAATCTAGCGGAATTTGCACAGTGACTTCCTTAGCATTGGATTTGACTTCGACGTTGTGACCTGGGCAGAGCGTGAGGGTTTAAATGGGAACCTGCTGATTTGCACCTACGGATACCGTAGATCGCGAGAAGCTACCTGGGCCGCATAGGGTAAATACGGTCGCCTATTTAAAACCGCATCCATAATAGCGATGAAATGTTGATATCTGAAAGCCTACAGCAATGGATAAAACTTTTCAGAGAATTGACTCAGGAAATTAGGTTACAAATCCGTCATTTCGAATTAGTTTTCGACGGAAAACGGCTTTGCAGATCCATCGATATTTCGAGCGGGCCAGCCATAGCATCTTGATCAAGCGTCACCACTGCTACTAATGTGCAGAGTCAGTGAATCGCTACCAACACAGGCTTAATCTGGATGAATATTCGGATAGATTCAGAAACATCGAGCAATGAGAAGGCGAGGTTGTCGTCTAAAATTATGTTCGGTTGATTTTACCCAATCGAACCAACAATCATCTGCGTGGTTGCGAGCTGATCATGAATTGATCACTTTTTTGGAATAATCATAATTTGTATTGCGGCGAGGCGACTGGCAAGCCAATGGTTCAGGAAAGGACATTACCAACATTTCAAGCGACTTCAGCAAAGCTGGATCGGCAGGAAGGACTGAGGCTTTATGAGGATATGGTCCTAGGCCGATACTTTGAAGACAAGTGTGCTGAAATGTACTACCGGGGCAAAATGTTCGGGTTTGTGCATCTCTACAACGGCCAAGAAGCTGTCTCCACGGGGGTGATCAAGTCGATGCGCCCCGATGACTATGTCTGTAGCACCTACCGCGATCATGTCCATGCGCTGAGTGCCGGTGTCCCGGCCAATGCTGTGATGGCTGAACTATTTGGCAAAGAAACCGGCTGCAGCAAAGGGCGCGGCGGTTCGATGCACATGTTTTCTAAAGAACACAACCTGCTGGGGGGATTTGCCTTTATCGGTGAAGGAATTCCGGTCGCGCTGGGGGCCGCATTCCAGTCTCGCTATCGACGCGATGCCCTGGGCGATGCCTCAGCGGATCAGGTTACCGCTGCCTTTTTTGGGGACGGCACCACCAATAATGGTCAGTTTTTTGAGTGCTTGAACATGGCCGCTCTTTGGAAGCTGCCGATCTTGTTTGTGGTCGAAAATAATAAGTGGGCCATTGGCATGGCCCATGAGCGCGCTTCCTCCCAAACTGAGATTTACCGCAAGGCCAGCGTGTTTGGTATGCCTGGGCATGAGGTGGACGGCATGGATGTGCTGGCGGTGCGGGAGGTGGCTCAAGCCGCCGTTGCTCGGGCCCGGGCCGGGGAAGGTCCCACGCTGATTGAATGTTTGACCTATCGGTTTCGGGGGCACTCCCTGGCGGATCCCGATGAGCTGCGATCGCACACCGAGAAAGCAGAATGGCAGGCCCGCGACCCGTTGACCCGGATGGAAACCTATCTGATTGAGCAAACCCTGGCCGATAGCGCTGAGCTCAAAGCCATTAAAAAACGGATCGAAGCCCACATTGAAGACGCGGTCAAATTTGCCGAAGAAAGCCCTGAGCCTTCACCCGATGAGCTGCGTCGCTATATTTTTGCAGAAGAGTAACGCCCCCAGTCCGACAGCCACATAATCCTAGAAACGCTTATTTGCTATGGCAGAAACACTTTTATTTAACGCCCTGCGGGAAGCCGTAGACGAAGAAATGGGCCGGGACGAGACCGTCTTTGTGATCGGCGAAGACGTTGGTCACTATGGTGGTTCCTATAAGGTCACCAAAGGGCTCTACGAAAAATATGGCCCCATGCGGGTTTTAGATACCCCCATTGCCGAAAATAGCTTTACCGGTATGGCCGTCGGAGCGGCCATGACCGGACTGCGACCCATTGTCGAAGGCATGAACATGGGCTTTTTGCTACTGGCCTTTAACCAGATTGCCAACAATGCGGGCATGCTGCCCTACACCTCCGGTGGCAACTACCATATTCCCATGGTTATTCGGGGTCCCGGTGGGGTGGGTCGTCAGCTTGGGGCAGAGCACTCCCAGCGTTTGGAGGCCTATTTTCAAGCGGTTCCCGGTCTGAAAATTGTGGCTTGCTCCACCCCTTACAACGCTAAAGGACTGCTCAAATCAGCCATCCGTGATAAAAATCCGGTCCTCTTTTTTGAGCATGTGCTGCTCTACAACCTCAAGGAAGATCTGCCGAGCGAACAGTACCTGGTACCCCTCGACAAGGCTGAGGTAGTGCGTGCGGGTGAGGATTTGACGATTCTTACCTACTCCCGCATGCGTCACCACGTACTCCAGGCGGTCAAGGGGATTGAAGCCCAGGGCTTTGACCCGGAGGTGATCGATCTAATTTCCCTTAAACCCGTCGACTACGACACCATTGGCGCATCCATCCGTAAAACCCATCGGGTCATCATTGTCGAAGAATGTATGAAAACCGGCGGTATTGCCGCCGAGATTATCGCTTCTATTAACGATCGCTTTTTTGATGAGCTAGACGCGCCAGTGCTTCGTCTGTCCTCCCAGGATATTCCCACGCCCTACAATGGCCGCCTAGAAAGCCTGACGATTGTCCAGCCTAAGCAAATTGTAGAAGCCGTTGAAAAAATGATGACAGCCCGGGTATAGACCCCCATGACGGTTAGGAACGCTCGCACCGGGGAGGCACCCTGGACGGGCGTTTTTCCATGATTTTGATAGGTCGGGGAGACAGCGCCCTATAATAGGGTGTTCTGCTGGACGACCACTCACAGGAACCGGTGTATGGATATGACGGAGAAGGGCCATGGGTAAACAACGCTCAATGCTGGTAGTCATCGTTGGACTTGCGATCGCAGCGGTGGTCATCATTCTGCAGCTGCCCACCCAGCTGGGGTTAGATCTGCGAGGTGGTTCCCAGCTCACCCTTCAGGTCCTTCCCAGCGAGCAAATCACCCAGATTTCCCAACGGGACCTAGAGGCCGTTCAGCGGGTGATTGAAAATCGGGTCAACGGCCTGGGGGTGTCCGAGGCCATTGTCCAAAGCTCTGGGCAAGACCAGCTGTTGATTCAGCTCCCCGGTGTCAACGACCCAGCCCAGGCCCAGCGGGTTTTAGGGGGGACGGCCCGGTTAGAATTTCGTCCCCAAAGTCCGGGCACCGAAGGTCAGCTCCAGGCCGTGGCCCAAATTGTTGGCCAGCAGCAGCAACGGCAGGCAGCCCTATTAGCTGTCGGCAGCAACGGTCTTTCAGAGGAGCAAACCGCTGAACTCGAAAGCCTCACTGCCGATCTGCAAGCCAGTCGTGAAACCCTGATGGAGTTCTTTGAACCCAGTGAACTCACGGGCGATAAGCTGACGGACGCCATTGCCCAACCGAGAAACATTGGCGGTACCGCTTGGGAGGTGGCCATTACCTTCAACAATCAAGGGGCCGATATGTTTTCTGAAATGACCCGCAACATTGCGGGTACAGGACGTACCCTGGGCATTTTCCTCGACGATCAGCTGATCAGCGCCCCTACCGTAGACGTCGCCTATGCCGCCACTGGGATTCCCGGTGGCAGTGCTGTCATCTCCGGTAACTTTGATACCGAGACAGCTAGGGATCTGGAAGTTCAGCTGCGAGGCGGTGCCCTACCCGTACCCGTGGAGGTCGTCGAAAATCGGACGGTGGGTGCTACCCTCGGTCGCGACAGTATTCAACGCAGTCTGTATGCCGGTATGGCAGGGCTCACCCTAGTTTTGATTTTTATGGCGGTGTACTATCGTCTGCCCGGCATCCTGGCCGATGTTGCCCTGGTGGTGTACGCTCTATTGACCTGGGCTGCCTACAACATTTTGGGCGTGACCATGACCCTACCGGGAATTGCTGGTTTTATCCTCAGTATTGGCATGGCCGTGGATGCCAACGTGCTGATTTTTGAGCGTACCCGTGAGGAGCTACGGGCTGGTAGAACCCTCTACCGCTCGGTAGAATCCGGATTTTACCGAGCCTTTTCCAGTATTCTTGACAGTAACGTTACCACCATGATTGCATGTGCTGCCCTATTTTGGTTTGGGGCCGGCCTGGTCAAAGGATTTGCCCTTACCCTAGCGGTCGGCGTTGCGGTCAGCCTGTTTACGGCGTTTACCTGTACGCGCAATCTGCTCTTCTTTGTGATTAGCTTTCCGCAATTTCGCAAGGTGGGCTACTTTGCCCCCAGTCTGGACGACGATCTGCCCTCTAGTTCGCAACCCTCTCAATCATGAAACTGAACGTCGTTAAACAACGGGGGATCTGGTGGATCATTTCCGGTCTGCTGATATTGGTGAGCATAGCTGCGATGGCCCTGTCCTGGACGCAGTTTAATGGTCCTGTCAAACCAGGTTTAGACTTTATCGGTGGTACTCGCCTACAGCTAGAACGCAGCTGTGTGGATGAGGCGGCCTGTACCAGTCCCATCGATATTGTCGAGATCCGTGAAATTTTAGATAGCCAAGGCTTGGAGGGCAGTAGCCTGCAGCTGGTTGGCGCTGGCGGACAGGCCGTTTCCATTCGCGCACGCACCTTAGATGTCGATGAACAGACCAGTCTGCGCTCAGCGCTTACCGAAAACATTGGGCAAATCGATACCACCGCCTCCAAAATCGATGTCGTTGGTCCGACCATTGGCAGACAGCTGCTCGTGGCCGGTCTGTTATCTTTGATTGTCGCCTTTGCCGGTATCACAGTCTATTTGAGCTTTCGATTTAAATTTGACTATGCTGTCCTAGCCTTGCTGGCCTTACTACATGACGTCGTCATTACCCTGGGTATCTTTTCTATCCTGGGGCTGACCCTAGGCTACGAAGCGGATAGCCTGTTTATCGTGGCTCTGCTAACAATTGTGGGATTTTCCGTCAATGACACTGTGGTGATCTACGATCGCATCCGTGAAAATTTCAAGCTGATGCCGGATAAAAGCGTGGAGCAGGTCGTTAACAACGCCGTCAACCAAACCCTTGGACGCTCGATCAACACCACCATGACCACGGTCCTGCCTTTACTAGCCATTGTGTTGTTTGGTGGAGATACCCTCAAGTTTTTTGCCCTGGCGCTGATTGTTGGCTTTTTAGCCGGTGCCTATTCCAGTATCTTTATTGCCAGCACCCTGCTAGCCTGGTGGCGTTCTGGCCCCAGCGCAACCGCAGAAGACATCGCTGCACCCGCCGCCGAGTGAGCGGTTCAACTGGAATGATATGGGCGTAAATTCTTCCGGCAGTTCCAACCATATCGAAAGCTCCCACCCTGTCACCGAACGGTCGACGGAGAGGGCTATCGAAATCCTGCGACAACATTCCCTGACGGCCTGGTGGCGGTTAACGGTTGGGGTATGGCTCACGATCGGTCCGTTGACCCTGTGGCAGCTCCGCTCTGAAATTGGTCTGCTGTTGGACTATTTCACCTGGACCTCGGTCTACTACGGGCTTAAGTACAACTTTTTAGGTGCGTTAGGTTTTTTTCTGTGTACCGGGTTAGCCATCACCCTACTGGTGCGTGAAATTCGCCACCTCATCCTGGGGATATCCCCGATCGAACGTCAACGTTTGGAAAAGCAGCTGGCTCAGATTCGTCGTCAGGGTGTGTCCCATCCGCTATGGTCACTGGTCAACCGTCCTTAGGGCAAAATTTCAATAATTGCAAACTCGTTGCATGGTGGGGAAATTCCACCGCTACAATGTCGAAGCTGGGCGGTTCTAACCCATGGAACTCATAACTGATCGATTGATAATTCGCAGTTGGCATCCGCTCTACGATGCCCAACATGCGTTTGATATTTATAGCGACCCCCGCGTGACCGATTGGCTATCGAGTGATGCCGATAGTTCCATTCGGGAAACCAAAAATCGGTTACACCGCTATTGCGATCGCACCGCCAACGGTCTCGGTATTTGGGCGGTGATTGAAAAAGCAATTGATCGGGCCATTGGCAGTATCCTGCTGGTGCCGCTACCTAAAAACGATAAAACAGAGAGCGACAAAATCGAAATTGGCTGGCATTTTCGGCCCACTAGCTGGGGCTATGGCTATGCCACCGAGGCCGCCCACGCCATCCTTAACCACGGGTTTACACGGTTACACCTGTCCACTATCTACGCCGTTACCACCGCTGAGAATCACCGCTCTCAGCGGGTCATGGCTCGTTTAGGTATGCAGCTGCTGGGCTCCACCGATGACTACTACAGCCAAACCCTACAGCTTTACAGCCTGTCAGCGGCGGACTATTCCTCGGGCCAGCTGGCATCAATGGCCGAGAGCACGGTGTCGACATCGGCACCGCTCACATAGTTCACTATTCCTGTCCAAAAGGTACCGCTTCCTACCGCAGCGGGCATCAGGTCAGAGCCATCAAACCGGATGGTTTCCGCCTGGGCAAGCACTGCGGCCATTTGCCGGACCCCGTCGTTGGGATAAATGGCCAGGTCTACCTGCCGGTGCGGACTGATATAGCCACGCTCAGCCCAGCTTTCGTGGGGAGTCACCGTCGTTAGGTACCGGATTGCGGCGGCGGCGGCGGGCGTATTGTCAGTCATGGCAAACACCAGACCGCCCGTCAGTAGCGGAGCGGTGGCGTCTGCTCCCGGTAGCAAAAACACCTGGGTATCACGACCCGGTTCGACCCCATCGGGTAAAAAATCGGTAATAAAGCTGGCCTGACGATGTAAGTAGCACCCCGGCGGCTGGTCAAATAGGGGGGCTGGAGCATCACCAAAGGGGGTGCTGATGGCCCCGACCGTCCCCCCGCGAACGTAGCCATCGGTGCGAACAATTTGGCCAAAGGTTTCGACCGCCTCTTTTACGGGTGGCGAATTAAACGGAATCTCGTGGCTGACCCACTGGTCATAGACCTCGGGTCCCGCCGTCCGCAACAAAATGTCTTCTACCCAGTCGGTGCCAACCCAGCCGCTGGCTTCACCGCTTTCCATGCCGATACACCAGGGGGTCTCACCCGCCGCTGCAATTTGCTCGGTCAGCTCCATCAGCCCGTCCCAGCTAGTGGGAACGGTGTAGCCCGCCGCCCCAAATGCGCTGGGGCTGTACCACACCAAGCTTTTCGGATCGGAGCGCATCCAGACGCCATACACCTGGCCCGCCACCGACCCTAGCTCTACCCAGTCAGGGCCAAAGGCAGCGGTTAGTGCGGCTAAATCTACGACGCCATCCAGGGGGGTGAGTGCCCCCTCCTGGGCCAGATCTGCCATCAGCCCCGGTTGCGGAAATATGGCTAGATCGGGCACATCGCCCCCGGCCACTCGAATTGGTAGCACGGTGGTAAACGCATCGGTACCTTCATAGACCACTTCAATCCCAGTTTCAGCGGTAAATGGAGCAAAGGCTTCTTCAACAATTTCCTGACCCACGCCGGTCAGTGACCCTAAAATCACCAGGGTGTTCTCGCTGTCCTGGGAGCTGCCGTCACAGGCGGTAAGCGATAGCAGCAGCGCGCTGCAGAGGGGCAAAGATTTGAATTTCATGGTGTCCTGGGCTATCCCCGATAGTGTATCGCTCTGTAGCGGCGATTTTAGCTAGAGGCACTGGTGTAAAACCTCAGGGCAAACCGCCAAAACAGTCGCGATATTTGCAACAGCCCCAGGGCCAACATACAGGAACCCACCAGCCAGCCATACTCAATGCGATTGAGAAATACTTGGGCCGGTACCGTCGTGAGAAAGGCCACCGGAATAACAAAGGTAAAAAAGATACGAAAAGTGGCCGGATAGGCCACGATGGGAAACCGTCCGGCTTCTAAAAAGCTGCGCAGCACTTCTGTCACGTTATAGATTTTGACAAACCAAATGCTGGTGGCCCCCAACATAAACCAAAGGCTGTACAGGCTGATAAACCCTAAGGCCAGCGGCGCCATAGCCGCTAAATAGCGGCCAACCCCCAGCCCCAGCTGGTTGCCTGCATAGAGCACCATGGCAGCACCCAGTATCAGGTCCGGCATTCCCCACGGTGAAATAGTACGCGCCGATAGCCAAAACTGTGAGCTGATAGGTTTTAGCAGGACAAAGTCCAGGGTGCCTTCTTGCACATGTTTGACAATCTGATTGAGGTTGGGGCTCAAAAACGTGGCAGCAAATCCCTGCAGCATAGTAAATACACCCAGCACGACCAGGGCCTCTTGCCACTGCCAACCCTGGAACTCATAGCCCGTGCGATAAAACAAAAACAAACCAAATAAATTGCCACCCAAGGCCGTCAGGCTGCTAAGCGTGGCAATAATAAAGTTAAAACGGTATTCGAGTTCAGCTGCGATCGCAACTTCCCAAAACAACCGCAATACTCTGAAATACCGCTGCACGGCTGCCCGCTCCCAAGTCACCAGCTCCATCGTATAACCCAGAAGCCGTTCTCAGGCTAGGGGTTTAAGCTGGAGGAGTTATGCCAGCCAGGTTGGCATCTAGCTCGAATGCTGTCCATCGATATATCGCTTGAGTTCGCCCTGCAAACGATAGCGAGCCCGGGCAATGCGTGACTTGACTGTGCCTAGGGATACACCTGTAATCTCAGCAATCTCTTCATAGGGCAGTCCCTGGATCTCTCTGAGAACAATTGTGGTCCGAAACACTTCGGGTAGTTCAGCAATGGCAGCCTGTAAGCGCTCATAAAACTCGTGGGTCATCATGGTGTCCACGGGACTAGGATCGTCCGAGGCAATCTCCCAATCAATTTGCCCATCATCTAAATGGAGCGGTGCATCCAACGACAGTGTGCCAGCGTGACGTTTGCGTTTACGCAGCTCGTCATAAAACAAATTAGTCGTAATGCGACTCATCCACCCTTTAAACTTCACGGGGGATTGCAAACGATTTAGATTGCGATAGACCCGGATCCACACTTCTTGAGCTAAGTCAGCCCGGTCAGACCAGTCCGGGGCCAGGTGGTACAGCTGCCGTTCCACATGGGATCTGTAGCGACGCATTAACTCTGAAAAGGGTGCCTGCTCCGGATAACGGTGACGCTGACATATATGAATTAATTCAGCTAGATCAAGTTGATTAAGCTGCTCTATAGCAATTTTTTGACTACCGGGCTGACTGGTCTGAAAAGACGAAAGTTTAGTAGCAGAATCAAGTGTTCCAGCAGGCAGCGGGTGGGCATTAAGTTGGATAGTAGTCATTATAAAAACAATTCAGGAAGTTGTTTAATACGGGGGCTGAATTGACTAGGTATTAGACCTAAATTTAGTTAGAAAGAATGGCAGTGATCTGAGACTGACAAAACAGGCGCGTGCGTAAACGTCACTGAGCTTGTCGATCAGCGTAATAAAAGCTACCTCAATCAAACATCAGCCATCTAAACAAGCGTTCTCTTCAGAAAACGCCTGCATTTCCACTCTAAACGGTGGCCCATGGGTAGTCCGTAAAGTGTTAGTTAAGAGATACGAAATAAGGACTTTTGTCTAATAGGAAAATTCAATTTAGTCGGTAAAGTATAGAGCTTGTGAAGGGAATAAACATTAGCTTAAATCTATTGCAAATAAGCCATATAACAACTTTGTATAAAGAGGCTTAAGTTCATGTTTTCTACATATACTTACGTACCCTGATATCCACCGCTGAAACCCCCTACGCCCCCATGCCCGAATATTGCTTTAGCCCCTGTTGCCATAGCCAACGGTTGAGGCTCCAAAAAATAAGACACCACCCTAGGGTGACGGCCACACTTTGACCAATATTGATGGGTAAGCCCACAATTAGACTGGCCGGTACGTAGATTAAATAGGGAAACGGTGTCCACAGCACCGCCGTACGAACGGCGTCAGGAAATAGGGTCAGCGGTGCCACCATGCCCGACAAAAAGGTGTATAGCAAAAACGAGAACTGTTCAATCGCCGTGGCTCGCTCTATCCAAAAGGCCACCATGGCATAGGTGTACTGCATTAAAAAGCGGAGACAAAAGGCTAACCCAATGGCGACTAGCCCCCAAACAATGTGGGTAGGTCTTTGCCGTGAGGCGGGATACAGCCATAGAAACAGTCCCACCAAACCAGCTATAAAGGGAAGCCTAGCCAGACGTTCGGCCAAATGGGACGAAAAATGACGCCAGCCTGGATCGAGGGGCTGTAGCAGCAGCGGTGATAGCTTACCTTCTAAAACTTCGCGCTCAAAATCCCAAATTACCCAAACTACGGTCAGCTGCCGCACGACAAAAACAGCCAAAAAATAGCGCACCACATCATCGGGATTAAGTTCAAACTGACCGCTGCGGGCCGCTTCTTGCCACAGCCCCATGAGAATCAGTGGGAATGACCCCGAGAGCACCCAAAACATCAGCTCAGCACGATACTCGAGCATATAAGCGTAGTACACCGACAGCAGCGTTGGGATGATTCGCAGGGGGCGCTGAAGATTTCGAAACAGGGACATGGCGACTGGTTTTTAGGAAGTTTAGACCGGCAAATCGGCTTGAAATATGACTTTTATCTGGCAGTGAGACGTTAAAACCGCTTGGGGATTAGTTTAGTTGGTTATGCTAGCAGTAGGTGACAGGGGGTAGACCGGTGCTAAGAATTTCAAATCAGGTGGCGATTCCCGATGGTGAAATTGAACTACAGGCGGTGCGATCGCAAGGTGCAGGGGGGCAAAACGTCAACAAAGTTGCCACGGCCATTCATCTCCGCTTTGATGTCCCCGCATCGACCTTACCCGAACGCTACAAAACCCGGCTGCTGGCCCTAAGCGATGGTCGTATTACTAAAGACGGCGTTATCCACATCAAGTCCCAGGCCCACCGCACCCAGCTCCGCAACAAAGCCGACGCCCTAGAGCGACTTCAGCAGCTGATCCGGGCCGCCATGGTGGTACCCAAAAAACGCAAACCCACCAAACCCAGCAAAGCCGCCAAGAAAAAACGTCTTGATAGCAAAGCCAAACGCAGCCAGCAAAAAGCCTCACGCGGTCGCGTTAGCTACGAGGACTAGCGGCCATGGCAACCAACGTGTGAGCGATCGCATCGCTCTATCAACACAAAACCTGAACGACAGCTCTATCTTGCTGTACCTAGTTTTACTATGGAGAACCTGCGAAAGTATGACCAAGCCATTCGACAGAGATATCCTGACCTAATCATCAATAAAACGGAACTTATCAGCCATGGTCAAAATAACATTGTCTTGAATATCAATGATGAGTTTATCTTCCGTTTTCCGAAATATGAGGAAGATCTTCAATCTCTAAAACGAGAGGTAACTCTGCTTA
>JBCDJC010000015.1:0-42471 GCA_038748225.1 Cyanobacteria bacterium P01_H01_bin.26
CAGGTGAGCGTACAGCGTCAAAGGGCGTTGGCGATCGCAGGTAGGGAATAAACGGGCGATCTAGCTGCTGAAGGGATAAGCACTTGGGCAGCACGTTTGGATTGTCATGAAACACAAGTTACATTTTCTTTAGATTTCGTTACAATCTAGTTACATTCTTTCAGAGCAGTACTTTTGGCTGCCAAGCTAATGTCTTCCACCTTTTTTCCCACCCCCAAGCCTTTTAAGTCTGTATCTACCGTCTTTGATCTTAAGGATCGCCTTGATTGGGGCGAACCTGCCTTGACTATCATCGATGTGAGAACTCGCGAAGCCTTTAACCGTAACCGCATTGTCGGGGCAATTTCCATGCCCATGGATGAACTGGTGATGCGGGCATCCGCCAGCCTCGAAAGCGAACGCGATATTTACATTTACGGTGACAACAACGATGCCACCGCTAGTGCTGTCGCTAAGCTGCGGGAAGCTGGCTACGACCGTGTGGCTGAGCTAGTGGGCGGTCTTGGCGCCTGGCAGGCAGCCTCAGGTGCAACAGAAGGCGTGTCCGCAGCATAGGACATTTGGAGTTGGGGTGCCATGATCACCATGGCACCCCAACTCCCACTAAGGTATCTGCCCAGGTTAGAACGTGTTTCTAACTTTGTTTTTTGCCACCCTATCGGCTCTGCTGACGTTTAGAGTCAACGGGGTTATTTAATTTGTTTAACAACAGGCCGAACCTATCCACGATGAAGAGATTCATAGCGCCCATTTTTGCCCTAGTTGTCGTCGTCACTGGCCTAACCCTTATGGGAACGGGTTATACAAGCTTGGCCCAGGCGAGCGAGACGGACCAGGCTTACTTTATCAAACATGTGCCCGATGCCAATATTGTGGTTGTAGAACCCAACTACGGAGAGTTTTTTCACCCTGATCCTGCTATTCAAGGGGATGCTTCTGGAGAGATTTTATACAGCTCTCTAGATAGCTTGGCCCACAGTTACGACATCAAGCGGACTGAGATGGTGAGCTTTGAACGGAAGGGAAAAGTTATTCCTAATCTGTATGTCTTTGTTGATGCACCCAGCGAAGAGTTTCAAATGGCAAACGGCGGTCTAGATGAGCCCAGTGTCATCGCCGAGAACGTTGGGCTTTAGCCCAGTGGCTAAGGCATTCTTGAACTCATAGCAAACCAGATTCAACGCCTGGGGAGAGAGGGCTCTCTCCCCAGGCGTTGTTTTTTTGACAAGACGAGTCAAGACCACAGGCGGCTATGGCAACAGTTTTGATAGTGCCACCACATCTTTCCCGTTCCCAACCATCAACTGAGTCTACAGCCGTTTCATCAGAAGACTGAGCACCTCGCCTCGCTCCGGAGTGAGGATCAGTTGACCGTCTGGGATTTCGATCAGGGGGCTCCACTGGCTGGCATCTGAGTAGTTTAGATTGTGCAGCAGGTGGATGGTCTGGCGAATGCTGCCGGGACGGCCCAGCAGCATATGGCGAATGGTATCGGGTACAACAAGACCGGCGGGCAGATCGCCTGCCGCCTGGGGAATCACGTTCATGGGGCGTTTTCCTCAAATAAGGGTTAGGAAAGCGCCCAAAAACGTAGCCACCCTGCAACTTAAAACAGGGTGGCTGTAAAATCATCACAGCTCACCAACTGCTGATTCCAGTTGGAAGGGTTAGCGGGGTGGTTGTGTTGGCGCACTACCATCTCGCGTGGCTAAGTTTTTGGGTGCAAAATAGCTAAAGGATGGACCCGTTGCTATTAGCCCCTAAGCTACCAGGCGGCTGCCAGTTGAGTCAAGCGTCTGACGGGGGCCGTCGTCGCTCAGCCAGCCTCAAACATTAGTCAAACATTATTCATTAGACCGCTGGCTAAATCTCATCCTCGTAAAACCGATAAAACAGATACTCATCCTTAAAGGGATGTTCATCGGTTACGTGATGAAAAATCCCCTTTTCCACCAGGGCTTGCCCCATTCTGATCGCTTCCTCACGGGTGGCATTTTGGGTCTTGGCCAGCCAGGTGACGGCCTCACTACCCACAAAACAGCTCGGATACACCCCGAGGCGAAACCGCCGCTTCTGAATATCTAAACCGCCGCTAGAACGCATCTGTTTGACCAGGCGCTCAAGTATCGTATCCTGCAACTGATGGTGGTTCTGTAGCAGGCTGGAGTAGTCCCTGACATCGGCCAACAAATCGCCGGTCGAGCTGCGACGGGGGACTGCCGGTGTTTGTCGGCTGGGGGAGGCATCTTGGGCAGCCTGCTGCTTCCAAACAGAGAGGGCCGTGCTGAGCTGGGGCGAACGAATATTCAGGTCACGCTGGGGAAACGGTAGCTCGATACCGTAGCGTTGAAAATTGGCTTCGAGCATGTAGTAAAGATCGCTTTTGAGATCAAACTGAAGCCGCGGGTCGCGAATCCAAACCAGCACGTCAAAGTTGAGGGCGCTATCGCCAAAGCCGAGAAATCGCAGACGCGGTTGGGGGTATTGCAACACGCTGGGATGGGTGCTGGCCACCTCCATCACAGCGGCGTGCACCTGTTGAATGTCGGAGTTGTAGGCCACACCAATGGGTAGATGCAGCTGGGATACCGGATGGCCGTGGCTCCAGTTGATCACCTTATTTTCTAGCAGTTCTGCGTTGGGCACAATTATCGCCACCCGATCCAGCGTGCGAATTTCGGTACTGCGGGCACCGATACTTTCCACCGTGCCCGCCAGGTCCCCCAGGTTAATAAAGTCACCCACTTGAATCGAGCGCTCAAACAGCATCACCCAGCCGCTAACAAAGTTGTTGGCAATATTTTGTAGGCCAAAGCCCACCCCGACACCGAGGACACTAGCAAGAATGGCAAGGGCGCTCAGATCAATGCCCAGAACCTGCAAAATCAAAAAAAGACCCAGACCGGTTAAACCGATCTGCATCAGCGTTGCGATCGCATCCTGCAAACCTCGGTCCGGTATGGCCGTCTGCAATACCCGCGACTTTACCGCCGAGGTTAAAATCCGCACCCCGATCCACAGGGCCAGGGTCAACAGCACCAGCCGAAATACATCCACCAGGGAATACCCCTGTTCATCAATGGCAAACAGCGGCCCGGTAAATGTTCGGTGTAAAAACTGAAAAACGCTGTAGCGGGCGGACCGGGCCGCTGGAAATAGGTCACAAATATAGACAATGGCCGCCAGTCCAATCAAAATTTGACCGCAGAGGACGGCCACCGGCAACCACCGGGGCAACCGACCGCTGCTGCGGATTTGTCGCCGCCACAACAGCCTGCAGCCATTTTGCAAGACGACCCAGAGGCTCAGTGCGATCGCAGCCACCCCCAACGCCAGCCAGGCCATACGTCGCTGATAGGCAGGCTGTCGCTCCATTTGGGCCTGGTCTAAAGCAGTTTGTAAACGACTAATCCACAGCTCGGCCTGCTCCTCAGGCGGCACCCCAGCCATCAGATCGCCACTGGTTACCGTCAGCAAATGACGATCGTTGGCCCGCACCTTCGTCAGCCCCTCCTGCCGCTGTATCCGCACCCGAATCGGCGCTGTTGGGGACCGTAGCACCTGCCGTAGGGCCTGATTGGCAAAATCAGCTCGTTCCTGGGCGCTAAAATCATCAATGCTACCCAGCCGAAACAGAACCCGACCATCCACCACAACATCAGCTTCCTGGGATAGCTGCGTTTGCCCCAAAGCGGGAAATGCCCCGGCTAGGCCCAACAGCAGCAGCACAGCCAAGGCAACGCTCACCCCCGAGCGCCAAAGGCCAGCCCAGCCCCTACGACCTAACCCAATACGCAAATACCGCATGTTTTTACAGACATGAGAGTCAACGTCTCTCCAGAAGTTTTGTCCCAAGGTAGTCCCAAACAAACATCAAAAACCCTAAATCGTAAGACGCTGTCGCAAAAAATAACTTTGTCGCAAAAAATAACCTTTTTCTCAGAATCGTCAGCCGCCCCAGATCCCAAAAATAAAAGCCCTAACGGTGCTTGAGTTGTATCTATTTGGGTGAGCCATTGCTCAACGAAAGATCTACGTTCTGCAAGAAAGCTCTACCGGAAGTTGAACAATTGTCCAGCCCGCATGTGTCACAATGTAGGCGGTTTTGCCAACTTAAGCGTGTGGAGTCGGCACCAAAACATACTATGGAATCCTTGGAAGCTCTCTATTCTTATGCATGGCTTATTCCGGTACTGCCGCTCCTAGGGGCCGCGATTGTCGGTATGGGTCTGATTAGCTACAGCGACGCAACTAGCAAACTGCGGACACCAAGCTCAGTCTTTATTGTTAGCCTAACCGGTGTGGCAATGTTGATGTCATTTGGCATTTTCTGGAGCCAGTGGAACGGTCACGAGCCCTATTCATTTATGTTTGAGTGGGCCTCGGCGGGCAGCTTTAATATCCAGATGGGCTACAGCATCGACCATATTGCCTCGCTGATGCTGGTCATCGTGACAACGGTGGCCTTTTTAGTGATGGTCTACACCGATGGCTACATGGCCCACGACCCTGGCTATGTTAGGTTTTATGCCTATTTAAGCCTGTTTAGCTCCTCCATGTTGGGCTTGGTCATCAGCCCAAATCTGCTTCAGGTCTATGTTTTTTGGGAGCTAGTGGGTATGTGCTCGTACCTGCTGATCGGTTTTTGGTACAGTCGCAAACCGGCAGCGGATGCCTGCCAGAAAGCGTTTGTGACCAACCGGGTGGGTGACTTTGGCCTGCTGCTGGGGATGCTGGGTTTATTTTGGGCCACCGGTAGCTTTGAATTTGACGTCATGGGCGAGCGCCTCACTCAGCTGGTGGACGGGGGAGCTCTGCCGGGTAGTTTGGCGGCGCTGTTTGCCATTTTGGTCTTTATGGGTCCCATGGCCAAGTCGGCCCAGTTTCCCCTCCATGTGTGGCTACCCGATGCCATGGAGGGACCAACACCTATTTCCGCTCTGATCCATGCGGCCACCATGGTGGCTGCGGGCGTCTTTTTGATTGGCCGCATGTACCCGGTGTTTGAAGACATTCCGGTGGTGATGACAACCATCGCCTACGTCGGTGCCTTTACGGCGATGATGGGGGCCACCATTGCCATGACGCAAAACGATATTAAAAAGGGCCTGGCCTACTCCACCATGTCCCAGCTGGGATACATGGTGATGGCTATGGGTGTGGGAGCCTACAGCGCTGGTCTGTTTCACCTGATGACCCACGCCTATTTTAAGGCGATGCTGTTTTTAGGCTCCGGCTCAGTCATCCACGGCATGGAAGACGTGGTGGGTCACAACCCCGCCTACGCCCAGGATATGCGTCTGATGGGTGGCCTGAGAAAATATATGCCGATTACGGCCATCACCTTTTTGGTGGGTACCCTGGCAATTTCCGGTATTCCCCCCTTTGCTGGCTTCTGGTCCAAGGATGAAATTCTCGGCTCCACATTTCAAGTCAGCCCGGTCCTATGGGCCGTTGGCTGGGTCACGGCTGGGATTACGGCGTTCTATATGTTCCGCATGTACTTCTCCACATTTGAGGGGTCGTTTAAGGGAACCAGCGCCGACATCAAAGAACAGCTGCGAGTTGAAAATCTGCAGCGGCTGGGCGCATCCCTCGGTCCCGGTGCCATGAGCACCCAGGAGCTGCCAACGGCTGAAGAGGAGCACCACGACCACCACCACGCTTCCGAGCCCCACGAATCCCCCATCACTATGACCCTGCCGCTAATCCTGCTGGCAGTGCCGTCCGTTTTGGTCGGTCTTACGGGCACCCCGTTTGCTAACTACTTTGAGGCGTTTATTTCGGCCCCTGGGGAGGTGGTTACCGTTGCTGAACTAGCTGAGGAAGTCGATCTGCATGAGTTTGCAGTCATGGCCGGTAGTTCGGTGGCCATCTCAGCCGTGGGGATTATCCTGGCGGTGCTGATGTATTTGGTGAAGACCATTGACGCGGGTGCGATCGCATCCAAGATCAGGCCCCTTTACAATTTCTCCCTCAACAAGTGGTACGTCGATGACGTCTACGAAGTTGTCTTTGTCCAGGGCAGCCGCAAGATTGCCAAAGGCGCTCTCACCATGGATGTCAAGCTTGTGGATGGCATTGTCAACCTCACCGGCTTCTTGACCCTGATTACGGGCGAGGGCCTCAAGTACCTAGAAACAGGACGCGCCCAGTTCTACGCGCTGATCGTGTTTGGCGCTGTTTTAGGACTGGTGGTGCTGTCTGGTCTCACCTAATTTGCTGGGTTACGGCTCTACATTTGCCCCTCCGTCATTACAGGCGGAGGGGCATTGTTTTGCCCATACAATAAGCACCGATGCCCGGATCCGGACATCGGTGCATAGCTCACTGGCTGTAGAACTCTAAACTAGTCTGGGAAACTAGCCTGGGGCTGGGGAGGCAGATGCCCCATGACCGGTCAGCCCAAAACCGCAGCCGCTTCTTGACTCGCAGCCGGGTGTCCCAACCCCGGTAAGAACTTTCTGGCCATAGCCGGACTCTCATCCAACAGATACTGTAAAAAGCTCTCAGCCACGACAGAAAGCTGTTTGCCGGCCAGATGCCCTACATACCACTGGCGGGGAATGGGAAATCCTTGCACATCTAAAATGGCAAACTCGCCCGTCGTGCCCTCGGAGATGATCGTATGCTGCGACAGTACCGAAACACCCAAACCGCCTGCTATCCCTTGCTTGATAGCTTCGTTACTCCCCAGCTCTAGACGTACCTTGACCTCAATATTGTGGGTGGTAAATAGTTTTTGTACAGCTTCACGGGTACCAGAGCCCGGCTCACGCATAATAAAGGGCTCATTATTGAGGGCCTCAATCGGTATGTTGCTCTTACCGGCAAGGGGATGATCGACAGGGGCCAGTACTATAAGCGGGTTATCCAAAAAGGGATAGGTTTTAAGATCGGGCTGACTAGGCAGCTGACTAAAAATAAACAGATCGTCTCGATTATTTAACATCCGCTCTTGGATATTTTGGTGGTTGGTCACCTTGAGCGAAATGTCAATGCCGGGGTAGCGTTTACAAAAGGGACCCAGCAGGCGAGGCACAAAGTACTTGGCCGTGGTGATAACAGCCAAGCTCAGTTTGCCCTGCTTCATCCCCTTGAGGTCGGCAATGGACATTTCAAACTGGTCCAACCCTTGAAAAATTTCCTGACAGGTTTCCAACAGCTTTCTACCAGCCTGGGTCAGATAAAGACGTTTCCCAATTTGCTCAAATAGCGGCAACCCTACCGCTTTTGTAAGCTGCTTGACTTGTATCGATACGGTTGGCTGGGTTAAATAGAGTTCTTCGGCTGCACGGGTGAAGCTACCGTGGCGCGCAGTGGCTTCAAACACCTTGAGCTGATGGAGTGTCGCATGAATCACAGGCTGAATCCTCTTTGCAGCTATCGATAGTAAATCGTCGCTTAGTTTTCAATAGAGTCTATTCTATCAAAGAAACCGATTTTAGTGGATCTTTTCTATGGATACTCAAATCAATCGACTTTCTGAACTGTCCCGACTCTTTCTTAAGCTGGGGGTGCTGGGCTTTGGAGGTCCCCAGGCCCACATTGCCATGATCAACGACGAGGCGGTAGATCGTCGTGGTTGGCTAGGGACAGAGGAATTTAGTGACGGACTGGCGGTGTGTGAGATGCTGCCGGGGCCGGCGTCTACCCAAATGGGTATCTACATTGGCTATGTGTACGGGGGGTGGCTCGGGGCCTTGGTATCGGGGATATCGTTTATTGCTCCGGCATTTTTTATCGTAGTGGGTCTGAGCTGGGTGTATTTTCAGTTTCAGCAGCTGCCCCAGCTCATGGCTTTGTTTTTTGGCCTATCGCCCGTAATGATCGCCATCATTTTAGGGTTTTGCTACAAGCTAGGCCGCAAGTCTATTCAAAACTGGATAGGGGTGGTGATTGCCACCGTAGCATTTTTGATCAGTGCATTTGGCGATCTCAGTACGACGCTTTTATTTCTGCTGGCGGGGCTTTTGGGCATGGGGCTCTATGGCCCTAAAAGCATGCGTTTGAATAGTTTTATGCCCCTTGGATTATTGGCAACGGTACAGCCTAGCTTTTGGGGAACTGAGCGCATAGCAGACTATGGCTGGCCGTTGTTTACCTTCTTTTTTAAGGTGGGGACGCTCATTTTTGGCGGCGGGTTGGTGATTATTCCGCTGCTGGAATTTGAAGTGGTAGAGCGTCTCGGTTGGCTCTCCACATCAGACTTTATCAACGGTGTAGCCATCGGTCAGCTGAGTCCTGGTCCGGTGGTCCTGACGGCTGCCTTTGTGGGCTACAAAATGGCCGGATTTTTTGGAGCGTTTGTATCGGCTGTGGGGATTTTTACACCCTCATTTTTGTTTATTATGCTGGCGGCTCCTTTGCTGGTACGTTTGCGGCGCAATGCTTGGGTCCAGGCATTCTTAAGGGGAATTAAACCGGCGGTGGTGGGGGCGATCATGGCGGCAGCAGTTCCGTTGGGGCAAACGGCATTTGGCCGAGAAACATGGTCCCTATCGGTGTTGTCTGTGGTAGTTGCGATCGCGGCCCTGGTCGCTATTGTGCGATTCAAAGTGACGGCTTGGAAATTGATTTTGGTGGGGGGGATAATCGGTCTGGTCGGCTACCCGCTGCTGGGTGGCTCCGCTTGAGCTGTGGAGTATTTTGATGAGAACGTTTTACACAGAACAAAAAAACTAGGGCAAACCCTGCATAATTCAGACCTCACAGTATTCAGACCTCACAGTTCATCTTCTCCAGCGTTTTTCTGCCCATGTATATCCAACCCCACCAGCGCATTGCCATTTTGCTCCATAACGGTATTACCGGAGCCAAGGGTAAAACCGGTCTAGCGCTGCTGCGCTACAGCAAAAATCCCATCGCTGTGGTGATTGATGAAACCTGCCCTGGAGCATCAATCCCAGAAGTTGCTGGCATCGAACGTGACGTTCCCATCGTGGCCACAATGGCAGCCGCCCTGGCCCATAAGCCCGATGTGTTAGCCATTGGACTCGCCCCCTCCGGAGGTCGTTTACCGGAGCCCTGGGTGGAGGATGTGCGAGTTGCGATCGCAGCCGGTCTAAACATCATGAATGGCCTCCACACCTGTTTCAAAGACGAGCCTAGCCTTACCCAACACTTAGATCCCATTCGGTATCCCCACCAGTGGATTTGGGATATGCGCCAAGAACCCACCGGACTCTCCGTCGGTACCGGGAAAGCACGTCACCTAAAGTGTCGCCGCATATTGACAGTGGGCACGGACATGGCCGTTGGCAAAATGTCTGTTTGCATCGAACTCAACCGCGCTACCCAAGCCCGAGGACTGCAGTCTCAGCTAGTGGCCACGGGTCAAACTGCCCTAATGCTAGGTGTTCCTGGAATTGCCCTAGATGCCGTTCGAGTAGACTTTGCCGCCGGAGCGGTCGAACAGGCCGTACTCAATTGTGGCGACCACTGTGATGCTCTCTACGTAGAAGGTCAAGGCTCCCTACTCAATCCTGCCTCAACAGCTACCCTCCCCCTACTGCGTGGGTCTCAGCCCACCCATCTCGTACTGGCACACAAAATTAATCTAGAGCGTATTCAACACTTTCCAGAATTCACCATTCCGCCAATTCAAAAGGTGATTGATCTTTACCAAACTGTGGCAACCGCCGGTGGAACATTTGCCCCCCCTGAACTCGCAGGCATTGCACTCAATACATTCGGTGTAGATGAAGACGAGGCCAAAAAGGCAATTTTGAACATCTCACAAACGACTGGGCTCCCATGTACAGACGTTATCCGCTTTGGTTCAGCTCCAATCTTAGACGCCATTCTGAAGGTCTAGGCTCATTTACCCAAACTACTCAGCATCTCAACCGCTATCAGTATTTAGAAGACAACATTTGTTAGGCTCTCAACGTTGGCCGTACAGACGTCGACTGCAGCGTCTCTCCAACACTGTCCTATCCGTCTTGCCTACCTTCGGCGCGCCCCTACTTTTTCCGCAAGCGATAGGTAATTCGGCCCTTGGTCAGATCGTAGGGCGTCAGCTCAACCTTCACTCGATCCCCCGGCAAAATCTTAATGTAGTTGCGGCGAATTTTGCCAGAAATATGGGCTAGCACGTTAAACCCGTTATCCAAATCCACCCGAAACATTGCATTGGGAAGAGATTCGGTAACAGTCCCTTCCATCTCAATTAAATCTTGCTTAGACAAGTAGCTATTCCTCAACTCAACCAACAGTCAAATACAAAGCGGATAGACCCGATAACCGCCCACCCGCTCCTAAAACAAAAGTTCTAATATCAGAACTTTTGCCTACTCCATTAGCCATCGCATACCCCACGGATATGCTCTGCCCTAATCACTAAAGCCGACGCTATAAGAGTAACAAACGATACTCAAAACGTATAAGGGAACTCTTTGAGGAATATATCCCCCACAGATAGATATCCCAATCGCCCTAGGCTTGCAAAACCTGCTCCAAATCCGATGAAACCGAGTCCATTGGCTGATGACCATTAACCGACACCAGCAGCTGGCGATTTCTAAAAAACTCAATCAGCGGCTCCGTCTGCTTGCGGTAAACCTCCAACCGATTACGAATCACCTCTTCATTGTCATCTTTGCGACCACGTGATAATAGACGTGATACCAGCACATTGTCTGGCACCTCTAAATTCAACACACATTCACAGGGTTGACCCACTTCCTCCAAGAGCTTGTCTAGAAAGTTTGCCTGGTTCACATTCCGAGGAAAACCATCCAAAATCCAGCCATTGGCTGAATCTTCTTGATCTAAACGCTCACGGATAAGATTTAAAATTAGCTCGTCGGGAACAAGCTCACCAGCATTCATATATGACTCAGCTTTCTTACCCAGCTCGGTTTGAGCCGCGACTGCTGAACGCAAAATATCCCCAGTAGAAATGTGAGGAACATCAAAGTTCTTAGATATTACAGCGGCCTGAGTACCCTTTCCAGCACCAGGAGGACCCAAAAAAATTACTCTTATCACTACTTTTTCACCATACCCTCGTAACGTTGAGAAATTACATATGTTTGGATCTGCTTAGCCGTGTCAATGGCCACACCTACTAAAATCAATAGAGACGTAGCACCTAGACCTTGAAATACGGTTACGCGCAAACCACTTTCCACCATGCTTGGGACAACAGCAACTACACCCAAAAACAGTGCACCCAAAAATGTGAGACGATTCAGCACCTTACCAATAAAGTCACTGGTGGCTTTTCCAGGTCTAATTCCTGGAATACTAGCCCCCATTTTTTTCAAATTTCGCGACATATCCTCAGGATCTACCACTAGCGAAGCATAGAAATAGCTGAAGAATAGAATCATCACCAAGTACATCAGGTTATACGGAAGCGAACCTGGACTTAGAAACCGATTCACAAAGTCAGAAATTCCAGGGTTTGAAAGGGTACTCGCTATGTACGGCGCAGCCTGAAGCGGCAATACTAGAATAGCCGAAGCAAAAATGATCGGCATGACCCCACCCTGGTTTAGACGCAGCGGCAGATAATTGCTCTTTTCCAAATAAAGCTTGCGACCGACCTGACGCCGTGCAGACACAATAGGAATCCGACGCATTCCCTCTTGAACAAAGACAATGCCGACCACCATAGCCAAATAGACCAGACTGACAACGACAATACCGGCTACATCTTGACGTGATGACGTTGGTGATTGAGCCACATTTACAGCACTGTTCAACAAACGGGGCAGCGATGACACAATATTTAGAAAAATCAGCAGCGACGCACCATTGCCAACGCCTCGCTCTGTGATCAACTCACCCACCCACATGACAAACATGGAGCCCGCCGTTAGAGTCACAGCCGTTTCCACAATAAAAGGAATGCCCGGCTGGTTAGCAAAGGGACTAAGCAAGAAGCTAGCGAGCAGCGTGCTCTGTAAAACCGCCCAGCCCATCGCTACATAGCGAGTAATTTGGGAAATTTTGCGACGTCCGGCTTCACCCTCATTTTTTTGCAGATCCTCTAGCTGGGGAATTGCGGCTGTCAGCAGCTGCATAATGATTGAGGCATTGATATAGGGCAAAATACCCAACGCAAAAATGCCCAACAGGGACAAACCGCCGCCCACAAAGATATCAAGAAAGCCCAGCAGCCCTCCAGCATCTACCTGCTGTGAAAAGGCAACCCGATCAATCCCTGGCACAGGGATATACATTCCCAAGCGTACCAGCACCAATAACCCTAAAGTCACCAGTAATCGCTCACGCAGACCAGCCGCTTGGGCCATCTGCAAAAAGGTTTCCTGGGCGCTGGGTGTCTTCCCTCGACTGACAACCATAGTTTTAAGTTCTCATTAAACGCAAGCTGCACCCAGGTTCAAACCTAAGGCACAGCCACCTAAGATATAAGCTCATTCTAAAGGCTTACGCCACGATTTCACAGGTGCCGCCAGCAGCCTCAATCTTAGTCTTGGCACTCTGTGTAAATGCAGCCGCCTTAACTGTCAGGGCAACATCCAGCTCACCATCGCCCAGAATTTTCAACGGGCCATCATCCGAAGTAAGAATACCAGCATCTAGCAGCGACGCCATGGTTACTTCTGTCTCAGCAGGCAATTCGGCCAGGCGCGAAACATTCAGCACAGTGAACACCTTCTGATTCACGATAGGAAAGTGCTTGAGCTTAGGAATGCGGCGATACAGGGGTAGCTGACCACCTTCAAATCCAGGGCGTGTGGGGCGACCGGAGCGAGATTTCTGCCCGCGCATTCCAAACCCGCAGCTTGCACCCTGCCCAGCGGCGATTCCACGACCTACTCGGCGACGGCGGCGCTTTGAGCCAGCCTTAGGCTGAACATCCTCTAGTCTCATTGTGTTAAACCCTAATAAACTTAATTATTTCATACCTAGGCATAGAGCTTTTCGAGGGGGATTCCTCGCTCTTTGGCCACTTCAGAAAAAGTTCTCAAAGAGGCCAGCGCATCTGCCGCTGCTCGGGCGTTATTCAGCTGATTATCGGAACCTAGCTGCTTAGCCAGCACATTTCGCACCCCCGCAAGTTCAAGCACGGTCCGTACCGCACCACCCGCAATTACTCCAGTACCGGGAGCCGCCGGACGCATAAAGACGCGAGCACCTCCGGCTTCACCGGTTGATGGATGGGGCAATGAATAGGCTTTATTTAATGGCACCTCTACCAGGTTTTTCTTGCCATCGGCTACGCCTTTCTTAACGGCTCCAATGACGTCGCTAGCTTTGCCAACACCAACACCAACCTGGCCCTTTTCATTTCCAATCACCACAATGGCACGAAAACTTAGCTTTTTACCCCCCTTGACCACCTTAGTCACACGGCGGATTTGAACCACTCGCTCCTGCCATTCTGAATCTTTCTCTTTACCTTTATTGCCCTTACGACGTTCCTTTGCCATTATTTAACCCCTTTTTCCTTCAGAAGTCCTAGAAATCCAGACCAGCTTCGCGAGCAGCATCTGCCAAGGCCGCAACTCGACCGTGATAGAGCTTACCGCCACGATCAAATACAACTTGCTTTACACCCTTAGCCAAAGAACGCTCAGCAATCAACTTGCCAACCTTGGTCGAAGCGTCCGTAGTTGAACTACTACCATCATCTTTCAGATCAGCATCCAGTGTAGAGGCAGATGCCAGGGTATGGTGTCTATAATCGTCAATGACCTGAGCATAAATATGATTATTAGAGCGATAGACCGCCAGTCTAGGTCGCTCAGCAGTCCCCTTGATGCGACGACGAATGCGCGCATGCCGACGTTGGGTAGATTGTTTACGCGTAGCTTTCATAACTCAATTACTTCCCTGCTTTACCAGCTTTACGTCTAACCATCTCACCAAGATAGCGAACCCCTTTACCTTTATAAGGTTCAGGAGGCCGAGCATCGCGAATCTTAGCGGCTACCGTGCCAACCAGCTCCTTATCAATACCAGTGATAATCACGTTAGTGTTGCTTTCTACCTTGAAATCGATACCTGCTGGCGGTTCAAACTCAACCGGATGACTATAGCCTAGGCTCATAGTCAGTGTCTTACCTTTGACAGCAGCACGATAACCCACTCCCTTGATTTCAAGCCGCTTCTCAAAACCCTTAGAAACACCCTCCACCATATTGGCAATCAGGGTACGCGATAAACCGTGACGAGCCCGTGCCGTGCGTGAATCGTCTTGGCGGGTCACAATCACTTGTTCTCCATCCTTAGAAACACTGACTTCCTCAGGCAACAAACGTGACAGCTCACCTCTTGGGCCTTTAACAACCACTGACTGAGCATCAATGGAAACAGTTACACCTGAAGGTACAGGCACTGGCTTTTTACCAATCCGAGACATTTTTTAACCCTTCCCTAACCGCCAGTAACGGCCGTGAAAACAACTACTAATACAGGCGATACGTCACCATATATAACAGAGAACCTCTCCACCCACACCCTTATGGCGGGCATCTCTGTCAGTCATAATGCCACTCGAGGTAGAGACAATAGCAATGCCAATGCCCCCTAGAACTCGAGGTAGATCTTTACAGCTTGCATAGACTCGCAAACCTGGCTTACTCACACGAGTCAGGTTACGAATAATAGGTTGCTGCATTTTTCCTTTGTACTTCAGACTCACGGTAAGCATCCGTGCCACACCTTCAGTTGACTCCGAAGAATCACCAATAAAGCCCTCTTCCTGGAGAACTTTGGCAATATTGCGGGTAACTTTGGTCGATGGGATCTTAACAGTCCTATGCCGCGCAAGATTTGCATTTCGGATGCGCGTAAGCATGTCTGAAATCGTATCGTTAGACGCCATATTTCTCTCTCGTATAAACCTCAGTTATCCCGGAACGGCATTCCCAACTCTTTGAGGAGGGCACGCCCTTCCTCATCAGTTTTGGCACTGGTCACAATTGTGATGTCCATGCCACGGACCTGATCAATACCGTCGTAATCGACCTCAGGAAAAATCAACTGCTCACGCAGTCCCAGGGTGTAGTTACCACGCCCGTCAAAACTCTTTGGGCTCACGCCGCGAAAGTCCCGAATCCTAGGTAATACTAAATTAATCAGACGATTTAGGAATGCATACATACGCGCAGAGCGCAGAGTAACCATGACACCTACCGGCATCCCCTGACGAATCTTAAATCCAGCAATCGCCTTCTTCGCACGTGTAATTACTGGTCTTTGCCCTGTAATTACACCCACTTCGCTCACTGACGCCTCTAGCGCCTTGGCATTCTGAGAGGCTTCTCCTAAACCTCGGTTCACAGTTACCTTGAGTACCTTAGGTACCTGATGCACATTCGTGTACTCAAACTGCTCCATGAGTTTAGGAACAACCTTTGTATTGTAAAAATCCTTTAGCTGTTCAACCATTTTCTCTTTCCTTTCCCTGGGCTTGGTCAGGGACAAACAATAGTCTAATCAATGATCTCGCCCGTTTTTTTCAAAATGCGAACCTTACGACCGTCTTCAGTAAAAGTGTGGCCCACACGACTAGCAACCTTTTCTTTTTTGGAATAAAGCATCACATTCGAGCTATGGATCGGAAATTCAGATGTGACGAGCTGTCCCGACTCTCCTTCTTGACGAGGCTTTGCGTGCTTAGTACGAATATTGACACCTTCAACAATGACCTGACTTTTTTTGGGTAAAACGGCAGTAATTTCACCAACCTTACCCTTGTCCCTGCCAATGATGACCTGCACGGTGTCACCCTTTTTGACGTGCATTTTATAACGAACGGGTTGTTTGTTAGCCACTACAGTACCTCCGGTGCCAATGAAACAATTTTGGTAAAGTTTCTATCCCGTAGCTCACGAGCAACCGGTCCAAACACTCGAGTACCCTTAGGATTATTCTCATTGTTGATAAGCACGGCAGCATTATCATCAAAGCGAATACTCATGCCGCTGCTACGTCGAAGATTCTTCTTCGTACGCACGACCACGGCACGCACCACATCAGATTTTTTAACACCCATGTTGGGCAATGCGTCTTTAACTACGGCGATGATCACATCGCCTACGCTGGCATAGCGACGATTGCCGCCCAAAACGCGAATACACATAAGCTTACGCGCACCGCTGTTATCCGCCACATTCAGATATGTTTCCTGCTGAATCATTGATTGGCTCCCCTACACTTTTTCAGAACGGTCTAGGATGTCAGCGACGACCCAGCACTTAGTCCGACTAAGGGGGCGGGTTTCACGAATACGCACAATGTCCCCAGCCTTGCACTCATTCGAATCGTCATGGGCTTTGTACTTCTTGGTACGGACAACGATTTTTTGATATTTGGAATGGGGGACGCGACTTTCAACAGCCACGACGATTGTTTTATCCATTTTGTCGCTAACAACGCGTCCTGTTAGTTCTTTAGCCGCCATAGCTGTTTAACTCCTATTGCTCGCTACTTACTACTGAATCTTCACTGCCCGTACTAGCTAATAACTGACGCTCACGCTCGATAGTCATCAACTGAGCTAGCTTACGGCGAGCATGTTTAAACTGATGAAAGCCCGTCTCCATCTGACGAGTCGCTTGCTGAAAGCGCAAGTCAAATAATTCTCGTTTGACATTACTAATTTCAGCAGAGAGTTCATCATCAGTAAGCTCTCTCAAATCTTTAGCTTTAGAAAGTGCCACTGCTTAATCCTCCAATCCTTCACGGGCGACGAATTTAGTTTTGAACGGCAGCTTGAAGGAGGCCAAACGCATCGCTTCACGCGCAATTTCCTCGGATACGCCCGTAATTTCAAATAAAATCCTACCTGGCTTGATTACAGCGACCCAAAATTCAGGGTTACCTTTACCAGAACCCATGCGCGTCTCTGCTGGGCGCATGGTTACAGGTTTGTCTGGGAAAACGCGGATCCAAATTTTTCCACCGCGTTTTACGTAACGAGTCATTGCACGACGAGCAGCTTCAATTTGGCGAGAAGTCATCCAAGCGCACTCAGTAGCCTGAAGCGCATATTCACCAAAATTAATTTTGCTACCTCGGTGGGCCATACCGCGCATACGCCCACGATGCTGCTTACGAAATTTTGTTCTTCTAGGACTCAGCATGATGCGTCAATTTACACAGTCTAAACAGCTAAAGAAGGATAATCAGGAGTCGTTGGAACGATCCTCAAACTGCTGACGACGACGTGGCTGACGACGACGCGGTTGGTTATTAGCGGGCTGAGGAGCTTCTTCTTGGCCTGGAATAATTTCACCCTTAAAGACCCAAACCTTAATACCCAAAATTCCATAGGTGGTCTGGGCTGTTTTATAGGCATAGTCAATGTTCGCCCTTAGGGTATGAAGAGGTACACGGCCTTCACGTGTCCACTCAGTACGCGCAATCTCAGCTCCATTCAGGCGTCCACTGACCTGAATTTTGATACCTTCAACACCAGCCCGTTGGGCCCGTTGGATGGTCTGCCGAACAACACGGCGAAACGACACACGACGTTCCAGCTGCTGGGTAATATACTCCGCAATCAAAGCAGCTTCGGCATCAACCCGAGCAATCTCGATCACATTAATCCGAATCTGGCGAGTGTTGTCCTTTAACTGTTTCTGTAAACCGGCTCTTAATGACTCAATTCCAGTGCCACCACGACCAACCACAACACCAGGACGTGCCGTATGCACTTCTAAATCAATCTGGTCGGCTTTACGAGCAATCTTAATATCAGAAATTCCAGCATTATTGAGTGTTTTCTCAATGTACTGACGAATAATATGATCTTCTTGCAACTGGCTAGGATATTGCCTAGCATCGGCATACCAGCAGGAAGCGTGTTCCTTGGTAATACCAAGCCGAAATCCAATTGGGTTAATTTTCTGTCCCACAGATCTTTCCTTATACAGAGCTAACAGCAAAAAAAATTAGATCTAACTAGCAGTACCAGGGGCTACTGCAATTGTGATGTGGCAGGTCGGCTTCCGAATTTGATAAGCACGCCCCTGAGCCCGAGGACGATAGCGCTTGAGAACAGGTCCTTGATCTGCAAATGCCTCACTGACATAAAGATCGACGGGATCCATCCCATTGTTGTGTTCCGCATTGGCTACAGCAGAACGAAGCACCTTGAGAATAGGCTCACAGGCCCTGTAGGGCATAAACTCAAGAATGATCAGCGCCTCTCGATAGGAAAGACCGCGAATTTGATCTAGAACTCGACGCACCTTGTGGGGAGACATCCGAATATAGCGGGCAACAGACTTAACTTGATTACTACTGTCGATTTCAACCATGGCTAACCTCCCTTAACGTCGTGCCTTTTTATCGCCCTTGACATGCCCACGAAACGTGCGCGTGGGGGCGAATTCGCCCAGTTTGTGTCCTACCATTTGCTCACTTACATACACAGGCACATGCTGACGACCGTTGTGAACAGCAATGGTATGACCAATCATTTGAGGAATAATGGTAGAAGCACGAGACCAAGTTTTGATAACTTGCTTGTCTCCTTTGACATTGAGTTTTTCAATTTTTTTGAGCAGGTGATCTGCCACAAAGGGGCCTTTCTTGAGAGAGCGAGCCATAGTTTCGCCAGCCTAAAAACAATCAGTTAAACAACAAAGTCGAGCTTTGACGAAGACGCCTATGAATCTCGACCACCACGTCCACGCTTGGAGGAACGACGACGACGACGAACAATCAAAGCAGTGCTAGTCTTCTTCTTGTCACGAGTCTTATAGCCAAGCGCTGGCTTACCCCAAGGTGTTACAGGACCACTGCGGCCAATTGGGGCACGCCCTTCACCACCGCCGTGGGGGTGATCTACAGGGTTCATAACGCTACCCCTAACCTCCGGACGTCTGCCTAGCCAGCGTTTTCGGCCAGCTTTGCCAAGGGTGACATTACGAGCCTCTATGTTTCCGACTTGCCCAATCGTTGCATAGCATTCGCGACGAATCATGCGGACCTCGCTAGAAGGCAGTTTCAGGGTGACGTAGCCTCCTTCCTTAGCCATCACTTGGGCAGAGGCGCCTGCAGCACGAACAATTTGACCGCCACGCCCTGGATACAGCTCGACATTGTGAACAGAGGTACCTAGAGGCATTTTGTGTAGGGGTAACGCATTGCCCACTTCGAGTGGAGCATCGGGACCAGCTACGATGGTAGAACCGACTTTTAATCCTACAGGATGCAGAATGTAGCGCTTCTCACCGTCCTCGTACTGAACTAGAGAGATACGGGCATTCCGATTGGGATCGTATTCAATCGAAAGGATTTCAGCCGTTATATCTCGCTTATTTCGTTTGAAGTCAATTACCCGGTAGAGACGCTTATGTCCCCCTCCTCGATGACGGCAGGTGATCACACCACGATTATTTCTGCCCTTGGGACGGTGGATAGAGCGCGTTAGCTTTTTTTCTGGCTTGCTCCGAGTAATTTCTGAAAAATCAGAAACACTGCGCTCACGAGTACCTGGAGTCAGAGGTCGATAAGTACGAATGCCCATAATTTTATCTGCAGACTGATTGAGTGCTAAGGCCGTTGTTAGACATCTGGGAAGAGGGGAATGCTGTCGCCCTCGGCAAGAGTAACGACTGCCCGCTTATAGGTGGGCTTGTAACCTACAAATCGGCCAAGACGTTTCTTTTTGCGAGGTGGATTTATGGTGCTGATGCCAGTCACTTTGACTTCGAATAGCGCCTCAACTGCCGCTTTTATTTCAGTCTTTGTCGCTTTCGGTGCAACTTCAAAGGTGTACTGGTTGTTTTCAAGATTTAAGGTTGCCTTCTCCGTGATGAGAGGTTTCCGAATAATATCGGGCAAGTCTCGGGGATCAATCGTCTTAGGCACTGTACACCTCCTGAATTTTATCGAGGGCGGCCACCGTCACAATCAGCCGATCGGCTAGAACAATATCGTAGGCATTAAGATTGGTAGCCAGGATTAGCTTAATTTTGGCTACGTTTCGTATAGAGCGATAGATGACCTCGTTCTTTTCAGCGGTAATCATCAAGACCTTGTGCTCGGGTTCTATACCCCAGCGAGCCATAGCTAAAAGAACTTCCTTCGTCTTGGGGGATGAAAGCTGGTCGGCAAAGCTTTCCACAACGACCATGTCATCAACCCGGCTTTGAAACGCGGTCCGCAGTGCCAAGCGCCGCTCTTTGCGATTCATTTTGACGTCAAAATCGCGAGGCTTAGGACCAAAAATTACGCCGCCGCCGCGCCACAGGGGAGAGCGATTTGAACCAGCACGAGCACGTCCGGTCCCCTTCTGCCGCCAAGGCTTACGTCCCCCCCCACGCACTTCGGCACGGGTCTTGGTCGACAGTGTGCCTTGGCGAGAGTTGTGCATCTGACGCACGATGGCACGGTGCACAATGTGGGCAGCATTGTCATCCTTGGCTACTTTCAAATCGAGCGTTGCAGTACCTGCGTCAGCTCCCTGCCAGTCTTTTATTACGCAATCAACCATAATGGCTCCCTAGCCCCTTCACTTATTGCCGACAATATTGGCAGGAACAATGTTTAAGACCGCACCTGGCTTGCCGGGAACAGCACCCTTAACAAGCAAAACGTTACGTTCACTATCAACCCTAACTACCGAAAGCTTACGCACAGTGACTTGCACATTACCTAGCTGCCCAGCCATCTTTTTACCCGGATAAACTCGGCCGGGCGTTGTTCCAGGACCAATAGAACCTGGTAAGCGATGATTTTTAGAACCATGGGTCATGGGGCCGCGGCTAAAATTGTGACGCTTTTGGTTGCCTGCAAACCCCTTACCGATACTCCTACCAGATACGTCGATAAGCTGACCAGCCTCAAAAATATCCGCCGCCAGGGTTTGGCCCAACTCAAACGCTGAACTATCATCCACGCGATACTCACGTAGATGACGCAGGTTGGGAGCCCCTATCTTTTTGAGGTGGCCCAGTTCAGGCTTACTCAATGCCTTTTCTGCTACTTCTTGATAGCCAATCTGCACGGCGCAGTAGCCATCGGTTTGCTGTGTTTTAACTTGGGTGACAACGCAGGGGCCAGCTTGAATGACGGTTACCGGCACAGCATTGCCAGTGTCATCAAACACCTGAGTCATTCCCAGCTTTGTCCCGAGAATACCGACAGACACAATCAATCTCCGACTAAACATTTCAGCCGTACTGCACAACGACAGCCAGCCTTGAGGCCCCATGTTTCTCAGCGGGGGCAATTATCTAGAAACGCGCACAAACACAAGAAAGCGTTGATGACCTTTCTAGAAATCCAACCGTATTTGATTGAATACCGTTAACCGTTGGCAAGGACTGGTTAGACATGCTTACTTAAGCGTATGTCCTGACAGGCAGCCCTTTGAGCCTATAAAAATCGCCTTAGACTTAAGCAGCGGTACCGCTTAGTATCTAATTTAGCAGCGGTCTATAATCCTACAGAGGTTTGCCGCACTTGTCCATTCTTTTTCAAAATTAGTTTTTGAGACTTTGGACTTTGGATATGTGGAGGAAGCACCGACTAGTTTTGTCAAAGATGGTGAGTCGCCGATTTAGTATGTTAGATGTACCAACCAAAATGTAGGCACTGTTGGCATAGGCTATGGGATTACTTGTATTAGGCAATCGATTTGTCCGCGACTTGGAAAGCAACGGTGCCCTAGCAGTACGGGTACCGCTGGAGGGAGGTTTTGAGGGACGCTACCAGAGACGAATGCGAGCGGCAGGCTATGAAAGCCTACATATGACGGCACGCGGTTTAGGCGATTTATCAGCCTATCTGGGGGATGTCCACGGTGTTCGCCCGCCCCATTTAGGCAAGAAAGATTCGGGTCAAGCAGCCGTTGGTGAGCGTTATTTTATTCCGCCAGTGTTGGGCTACCGGTTAGAGCAAATCTCCCCAAAAATGAAGGGAATTGTACTTTGGCTCATTGAGGGAAATATTTTATCGAGCCAGGAGCTAGCGTTTTTGACAGCTCTATGCGCTTCTGAATCACGCATTAAAGTCGTGGTTGAACTAGGGGGCGATAGAGCGTTTAAGTGGTTTCCGTTGAAGGAAGCTGTACGGTCTGCATAGTGGGCTATGGAAGATTCATAGCCAAAACAAGAACATTTGTTCTAGAATTGCGACAGATCATATTGATTTAAGAGATAGCATAGGTGGGTGACTACACAACGAAACCCGATAGATTCCCTAAGGCTTGGACAGTGGTTCAAGCTGATTTGCGGCGCTAGCTACCAAGATGTCTCAAGGATTCAAAATTTGGCCCTGGTGTACAGCCTGGCGGGGGCAGATTGCATTGATGTGGCCGCCGATCCGGCTGTTGTCCATGCTGCTTTGGGGGGAATTGCCATATCTCAATCGATTTGTCCCTCACGATTAGGCAAACGTCCGTGGCTAATGGTGAGCTTTAACGATGGGCAAGATCCACACTTTCGAAAAGCTTGGTTTGATAGTCAGCGGTGTCCCATTGACTGCTCTCGTCCCTGTGAACGAATATGTCCAGCTAGTGCCATACCGCCCCGGGTGCCAGAGACCAAAGGGTCAGGGGCTAAGGAGCCAGGGGCTAGAGGGTTAGAGGCCAGCCCTGATAGACACCTGGGGGTGATAGCTGAGCGTTGTTATGGCTGTGGCCGATGTTTACCAGCCTGTCCCCACAATCTAATTGAAGAACATTCGTTCACGGTGGCTGTAAAGGCGATCGCACCCACCTTATTTCCTCACATTGATGCCATCGAAATCCATACCCAGATTGGTCGGCAGGCGGAATTTCAGCGGCTGTGGCGGCAGCTGACACCCTATATTTCCCAGCTGAAGCTGGTGTCTGTGAGCTGCCCCGATAGCGAGCCCCACAGTAGCGCCGTTGTGGACTATTTGACCCAGCTGTATCAGCTCATGGTGCCAAAACCAAATCAGCTGCTATGGCAGACGGATGGTCGCCCCATGAGTGGCGATCTGGGTCGGGGCACGACCCATGCGACGATTTGTTTAGCCCAAAAAGTCTTAAACGCTTGTTTACCTGGCTATGTTCAACTGGCGGGCGGGACTAATGACTACACAGTGGCTAAGTTGCGATCGCAAAATCTGCTCCAAACTGAACACCTATCCATCCCTGGAAGTAGTAGGCACGAACAGCGCAGCATCAGCGGCGTCGCCTATGGCAGCTATGCACGTCGACTAGTAAACCTGGAAATTGACCGTATCGAAGAACAGCCAGAACAGCTTTGGCAGCAGGTTAGCTTGGCAAGGGCGCTCGTCGGCCAGATCAAACCCAACATTCATCACAGCTGGCATGACGCCGCTATTCCCGAAAGCGACAATCCGCCAAATTGCTTCGAACGGACCTCAGCCGCTATCGTTCCTCCCTAGGGGAGCGGCCTGCGTTTCGGCCAGAGCTATTGTGATAATGGCCCAGATCTGGCTCAATCGAAATCCGTCTTTCAAACTCTCTGTTTAGTTTTCCAATCTATGGCTCGTTCAGACGAATATCGCCCCGCGCCTGAGTTAAGTTCTGCGCTATCGAGCACCCCCTCCCCAACCCGCGACGATTTAGACCAGCTGCTCAGCATTCTGCCCTTCACGCTGCGTCAACCCCTCAATGACCATCCCCAGCGTCACCAGCTGATTGAGGTTATTTTGGACCTGGGCAGACGCCCCGAAGCCAGATTTCCGGGACAGGCAGACTATCTGGCGGAGCAGGTCGTTTCCAGCGACGACTTAGAGTACTGCATCGAGCGGGTGGGTACGTTTGGTGGCGATAACCGAGCCGGGATTGAAAAAACCCTGCACCGCATCAGTGCCATGCGAAATCGAAGCGGCAATGTCATTGGTTTGACCTGTCGAGTAGGACGGGCCGTCTTTGGTACCGTAGAAATGATTCGCGATCTGATTGAAGCGGGTCAGTCGATTTTACTATTGGGGCGACCGGGGGTGGGTAAAACAACCGCTCTGCGAGAGATTGCTCGGGTGCTAGCCGATGACCTCAATAAGCGGGTGGTGATCA
Organism: Cyanobacteria bacterium P01_H01_bin.26; assembly: GCA_038748225.1. Taxonomy (GTDB): domain Bacteria; phylum Cyanobacteriota; class Cyanobacteriia; order Phormidesmidales; family Phormidesmidaceae; genus Leptothoe. The sequence goes on from JBCDJC010000015.1 coordinate 23,948, forward strand.
TCGATACCTCCAATGAAATTGCTGGCGATGGTGATATTCCCCATCCGGCGATTGGACGTGCCCGCCGGATGCAGGTGGCTCGCCCAGAGGAGCAACACCAAGTCATGATCGAAGCGGTGGAAAACCACACCCCTGAAGTCATTATTATTGATGAGATTGGTACCGAACTTGAGGCGCTCGCCGCGAGAACCATCGCCGAACGAGGTGTTCAGCTGGTGGGAACCGCCCACGGTAACCAGCTAGAAAACTTGATCAAAAATCCTACCCTGGCTGACCTAGTGGGTGGTATTCAGACCGTGACCCTAGGAGATGATGAAGCTCGCCGACGCGGTAGTCAAAAAAGCGTGTTGGAGCGCAAAGCGCCGCCCACATTTGACATGGCCATTGAGATGCTAGAGCGGCAGCGCTGGGTGGTCCATGAAGACGTAGCAGCCACCGTTGACCAGCTGCTGCGAGGGCGTATGCCTGAGACCCAAGTACGCACCGTCAATGAAAGTGGCAAGGTGGTCATCACCCATGAACTCCCAGATGTTGTCACCCAACGCCGGACCACGCGACGCACCCAGCGGGGCTGGCGAGAAGCTGGCCAGATGGAACCAGTTGCCTCTCCGCGTTCTCGCCGCCCTGGCCCCACGCCCCTACCGACGGCAGCAGATGATTTTCAAGCGCTTTTAGATCGCCAAATGGATACGGCTAGTCTAGAGCTATCCACCCCTGTCGGTCCCAACGGCGAAGATATGGTGCCGATCTATCCCTACGGCATCAGTCGAGAACAGTTGCACCATGTAATTGATACGCTCAAGCTGCCGGTGTCGATTACCAAGGAGTTAGGGATGGCCGAAGCGGTCTTAGCGTTGCGATCGCACGTGCGTAACCATTCAAAACTCAAAACCATTGCCAAATCCCGTCAGCTCCCCATTTACACCGTCAAATCCAATACCATTCCACAGATCACCCGAGCCCTACAACGCTTGCTAGACATTGATCCTGGAAACCAGTCAGAAGCGATTGACCTCTCTCTATTTACCCGACAAGGGGAGGATGACGAACTAGAGGCCCTCGAAGAAGCACGGCTTGCCGTCGAGCAAATTGTCATTCCCAAAGGGCAGCCCGTTGAGCTTCTCCCCCGCTCCGCCAAGATTCGTAAAATGCAGCATGAGCTAGCGGAACACTATCGCCTCAAATCCCTGAGTTTTGGCGATGAGCCCAATCGTCGACTGCGTATTTTTCCAGCCTGATCAGCTCATTGACAGCCGATCCATCCACCCGAGAGTTCTCCTCAGCCCCCCATTCAGATAAGATAAACACCACAGGCCCAGTGGTCAGGCACACCACCGTGGAGCCAACTTAATTGGGAGTAAAGCTATGAAACGTATTCTGTCTCGATTGTTTGCATTTACCCTAGTGGCGCTCCTGGGCCTCACTAGCTGTGGTGGTGATGGCATGGGGGCCGATGGACTGAGCGGCAACTATCGTCAAGACACCATAGCGGTCGTTGAAACCCTGCGAACCGCCATAGAGCTACCGGCAGATGCCCCCAGCCTACCCGAGGTTCGAGCCGAAGCCCGGCAACAGATCAATGCCTTTTCAGCCCGCTATCGCCGCTCTGCTTCAGCGGCAAGCCTAAGCTCCTTTGCCACCATGCAAACAGCCCTCAATGCGCTGGCAGGACACTACAGCTCCTACCCAAATCGCCCGATTCCGCAGAAACTCAAAAACCGTCTTGAGCAGGAGTTCAAGCAGGTCGAAGCCGCACTGCGACGTGAAGAGGCTTAGCCCATATCCCACAGCTATTCCCTCAGCAATAGGCCCCGCTGTAGCTTGCAGCGGGGCCTATTGCTGAGGGGCCAGACAGGCTAGCTAGCTCTCCAGGCCTATTCAACTATTTGCAACAAAAATTAATTGACCGTTTGTCAAGGCATTTGCTAGGATTACATTTCTGTAGACAAGTATTAGTTACACTTTTTTCGGCATGAAGGTACGGGCATCCGTTAAGAAAATGTGCGACAAGTGCCGGGTGATCCGTCGGCGCGGTCGGGTTATGGTTATTTGCTCTAATCCCAAGCATAAGCAACGTCAGGGTTAGAAGCTGTAGCAAGCTTAACGATTATTTCATATTCGATTTAGCGGTTGTCCGGGATTTAGACCAGGGCTAGTTTAACCGCGCGACAACAAACTAGGGAGAAAGCACGGTGGCACGTATTGCAGGCGTTGACCTACCCAGGGACAAACGCATTGAGATTGGATTAACTTACGTCTACGGCATTGGTCTAAGTCGATCAAAGCAAATTTTGGCTAAGACTGGAGTCAATGCCGATATTCGCGTCAAGGATCTAGCCGACAGCGATGTGGCAAAGCTGCGTGAAGTCGTTGAAAACGACTATCAGATTGAAGGCGATTTGCGGCGTTTAGAAAGTATGAACATCAAGCGGCTAATGGACATTGGCTGCTATCGTGGACGTCGCCATCGCATGGGTTTGCCTGTGCGCGGACAGCGTACCCGCACCAATGCCCGCACCCGTCGGGGTAAGCGTTTGGCCATTGCTGGCAAAAAGAAACCTGGCAAGAAGTAGTCAGTCCCTAGATTCCATCCTGAGGGGCTCACTCTTGATCGAGTGCTCTTTGCACGATGTTGCCGCCGAGGTGCAGATGGGTGAAGTGGGGAAATCGCTTGATTTTAGAGTTATTAAGTTTTTACCTGTCGGCGGCTACGCGATTTAAAGAGTAAACGTTTGGAATATGAAGGCGGAATAGAAGAACCATGGCAAAAGGCGTCAAGCGCTCAAGTGGGCGCAAAACCAGAAAGAATGTTCCCAATGGTGTTGTCCACATTCAGTCGACATTCAATAACACCATTGTCACTATCACCGACACAAAAGGTGACGCAGTCTCATGGGCATCGGCAGGCTCCAGTGGCTTCAAAGGCGCTAAGAAGGGGACACCTTTTGCAGCTCAGACGGCGGCTGACGGTGCCGCCCGTCGGGCTATGGATCAGGGCATGCGCCAGGTTGAGGTAATGGTGAGTGGTCCTGGCGCAGGTCGCGAAACAGCTATTCGAGCCCTACAGGGTGCTGGCTTAGAAATCACGTTGATCCGAGATGTTACCCCCATTCCCCACAACGGCTGCCGTCCACCAAAGCGTCGCCGCGTATAAGGATTTGACAGATATAAATTTACAGGGCAGCCAGTCAACCATCAGCAGGCAATAGCTATCCAAGGGAGGTCACTGCAGTGGGACAGTTTCAAGTCGAATGTGTAGAGTCTATTGTTGACGACGACCAGAGTCAGTTTAGTCGGTTTGTCATTGAGCCCCTTGAGCGTAGCCAGGGTATCACGGTCGGTAATGCCCTCAGACGGGTTCTACTTTCCAATCTAGAGGGTGCCGCCATCACTGCTGTGCGTATGGCAGGGGCAAATCATGAGTTTGCCACTATTCCAGGAGTGCGCGAGGACGTGCTTGACATCATTCTCAACCTGAAAGAAGTGGTCATGAAGACCTATACCAATCAGCCACAAATTGGTCGATTGGCTGTGCAGGGTCCGGCAACAGTCACCGCAGCTCATTTTGAGCTGCCGGCTGAAGTGGAGCTTATTAACCCAGATCACTATGTGGCTTCGGTCGCCCAGGGTCATACCCTCGAAATGGAGTTTCGAGTGGAAAATGGTCGTGGTTATCGAGCCGTTAGCAACAATCGGGATGAGGCCACTGCCCTGGACTTTATGCAGATTGACGCCATCTTTATGCCTGTGCGCAAGGTCAACTATTCAGTTGAAGAGACTATCGTTGGGGCTGACCAGCCTAAGGATCGCTTGCTGATGGAGGTCAGTACCAACGGTAGCCTTACCCCCCAACAGGCCATGAGTCAGGCAGCTGATATCTTAGTGGACCTATTTAACCCCCTCAAAGATGTCACCCTTGAACCTAAGCGGGACGAGGATATTAAGGAAGAGGACACCACGTACCAAATTCCGATCGAGGAGCTGCAGCTATCGGTACGTGCCTACAACTGTTTGAAACGAGCCCAAATTAATTCCGTCTCCGACCTACTGGACTACAGCCAAGAAGATCTCCTAGAGATTAAAAACTTTGGCCAAAAGTCCGCCGAAGAGGTCGTTGAGGCTTTACATTATCGGCTCGGTATCATGTTGCCGATGGAGAAACCTAACAAGTCCTCCTAGGATAATCGTTTTTGGCCTCGAAAGTTTTCAGGCCATCGCTCCGAAGCCCCAGGCTTCGGTTTTTTCTTGTCTATAACCACCAACAGAGGAGATTTCCATGCGCCATCGCCGCCGTACGCCCCACTTGGGCAAGCCTTCAGACCAGCGTCGAGCTCTATTGCGATCGCTAACAACCGAGCTTATTCGCCACGGTCGGATTAAAACCACTCTCACCCGTGCCAAGGCCGTTCGTTCCGAAGCCGATCGGATGATTACCCTAGCCAAAGAGGGCTCCCTGGCTGCTCGTCGGCGAGCCATGGGATATATGTACGATAGGGATCTGGTGCATGCTTTGTTTGAGCAAGCCCCGACCCGCTATTCTGAGCGCCAGGGTGGCTACACTCGAATTGTACGCACAGTCAGCCGCCGGGGTGATAATTCTGTCATGGCTATCATTGAGCTGAACTAGACTCAATGGCCAATCGCACAATAGCCAAACAAATTGAGGCGGTGTCTGCAGACGATAGGGGAACCCAGCGGGTTGCCATCGTCATTCAGTACCGAGGCACTCACTTTCGTGGCTGGCAGCGTCAGGTCAAAGAGCGTACCGTACAAGCAGAGATTGAGTCGGCAATAGCATCGGTGCTTGATTTAAACGTCACCATCCATGGAGCAGGCCGTACGGATGCAGGGGTACATGCGGCGGCTCAAGTAGCCCACTTTGATGTCCCAAAGGTCATACCCGCCTATCGCTGGGCCTCTATCCTCAATCATCGCCTGGGTGACGACATCGTTATTCGGGCCTCAGCCCATGTGCCCAATGATTGGCATGCCCAGTATTCGGCCCAGTGGAGACGCTATCGGTACACACTCTACACGGATGCCTATCCCAATCTTTTTATTCGGCCCTACGCATGGCATTTTTATCACGAGTTTCTAGACGCTCAGCTCATGCAGTCGGCACTAGCCCCCATGGTGGGTTATCATGAGCTAACTGCGTTTCATCGCGCGGGATCTAGTCGTGCCCATTCGTGGGTTGAGTTGCAAGCGGCTGAGTGCTCCCGACGTGGACCGTTTGTTCAGGTTGAGCTACAGGCTGCCGGTTTTCTCTACGGCATGGTGCGCCTAATCATGGGGTTGCTCGTGCAAGTGGGTCGGGGTCGCCTAACCCCAACCGCTTTTACGGAGCTTTGGCAGTCAGGGCGTCGTGACATGGTAAAGCATGCCGCTCCCGCCCAAGGACTTTGCCTATTGCGGGTGGGGTACCAACACTTCCCTTTCTCACCGGAGGCTTGGTTTGATACCCAACCCCTGCTGACGCTTCACTCCACCACAAAGAATTTGGCTATATAGGTTGCTAATGCAATCTGCCAGCGGTGTGACAGCCGATTTCCCCCCTAGCGGCCTTTTAGTTCGTTGATATCAGAGCCTAAGCATGTTTAAGACCTACATTCCTCCTGTTCAAGAGATCGAAAAAAAGTGGTACGTCGTTGACGCGACAGACAAGCGGCTTGGTCGTCTTGCCACAGAAATCGCCAGCATTTTACGCGGCAAAAACAAACCCACATTCACCCCCAACATGGATACGGGTGACTTTGTGATTGTGATTAACGCTGAGAAGGTTGATGTCACCGGTAACAAGCGTGAGCAAAAGCTATATCGTCGCCATTCCGGCCGTCCCGGTGGCATGAAAGTAGAAACGTTTGCTCAACTACAAAAGCGAATTCCCGAACGCATTATTGAAAAAGCTGTCAAGGGAATGCTGCCAAAAAATGCCCTTGGACGTCAGCTATTTACGAACCTCAAGGTCTATGCTGGTGCTGAGCATCCCCACGACGCCCAGAAGCCTGAAACCATTGATATTTAACGTCTAAACTAGCCATCTAGCCATATTTACAAGGAGATTACAGTCATATGTCAGAAGGACAGTCCGATCGCGTTGTTTACTGGGGCACCGGTCGCCGTAAAGCATCTGTGGCCCGTGTACGCCTAGTCCCTGGAGAAGGCAAGCTGGTTGTTAATGGTAAGCCCGGCGAAACCCATCTTCAGAACAATTCTGCCTATATGTCAGCCACTAGAGCCCCGCTTGAGACCCTAGGCCTTGAATCTGACTATGATATTTTGGTCAATGTCCGGGGTGGTGGTCTGACCGGTCAAGCCGATGCCATTAAGCTTGGCGTTGCCCGCGCCCTTTGTGAGCTAGACCCCGCCAACCGTGGGCCCCTAAAGATTGAAGGATATTTGACCCGCGATCCCCGCTGCAAAGAACGAAAGAAGTACGGCTTAAAGAAGGCCCGTAAAGCATCTCAGTTCTCCAAGCGTTAAATTGAGGATCTCTATTTACCCTGCAACCATTCCATTACCGAACCAGAACAATGCCAAAAGCTGATATTCATCCTGAGTGGTATCCCGACGCCAAGGTTTACTGCGATGGCAAACTCATTATGACCGTAGGCTCTACCAAGCCAGAGCTCCACGTGGATGTCTGGTCTGGCAACCATCCTTTTTACACGGGTACTCAGAAAATCATTGATACTGAGGGACGTGTAGAACGGTTTCTCCGTAAGTATGGTATGGCTAGCGAGACTCCAAAGGGCGACGATAGCACCGAAAGCTAGCTATTTATGATGGCATCTAGAATCCGAGGGGTTACCTGTACCCCCTCGGATATTTTTGTTTTGAGACATTTTTGACCAAAGTCTGGCTATGATTACTAACCCGATCGTTGGAACTAAAACGGGACTGGTCTAGAATCGCCGTCAGGCTAATGCAATTGAGTAAACTCCATGGCTGAGCAATATCTCCTCGATAAACTTAAGTCGGTTGAGCAAACATTTGAAGAACTAACCCGTCGCCTTGCCGATCCAGACGTGGCTAGGGACCCAGATGAGTTTCAGAAAATTGCCAAGGCTCGAGCATCGTTGGAGGAAACTATTACTACCTACGATGCGTGGAAAAAAGCCCAATTGGATTTTGAGGGCGCACAGGAAGTCTTTAAGGAGTCTGCCGGAGACGAGGAAATGCGGGACATGGCCGCCATGGAAGTCAAAGAACTTCAGGACACTATGGCGGCGCTAGAAACACAGCTCAAAATACTGCTCTTACCGCGAGATCCCAACGACGATAAAAACATCATGCTGGAAATTCGTGCCGGTGCCGGTGGGGACGAAGCAGGTATCTGGGCTGGAGACCTGCTGCGGATGTATTCTCGCTACTCCGAGGGACAGGGTTGGAAAGTGCAAACCCTGAGCCAGTCAGCTGCCGATATGGGGGGATGCAAAGAAGCTATTTTAGAAATTAAAGGAGACCAAGTCTACAGCAAACTGAAGTTTGAAGCGGGTGTCCATCGGGTACAGCGGGTACCCGCAACCGAAACGAGTGGGCGTGTCCATACCTCTACTGCCACCGTCGCAGTGATGCCAGAAGTAGACGATGTGGAAGTAAAAATTGATCCTAAGGACATTGACCTGAGTACAGCCCGCTCGGGGGGTGCTGGTGGGCAAAATGTAAACAAGGTTGAAACAGCTGTAGATTTATTTCACAAACCGACGGGCATTCGAATTTTTTGCACTGAGGAGCGATCTCAGCTACAAAACCGAGAGCGCGCCATGCAAATTTTGCGAGCTAAGCTCTATGAAATGATGCTCCAGGAACAGCAGGCTGAGGTAACCGACATGCGACGCTCCCAGGTGGGTACGGGGTCACGTTCTGAAAAAATCCGCACCTACAACTACAAGGATAATCGTGTCACCGATCACCGTCTGGGCCAAAATTTTAGCCTGACCCCAGCCCTGGAGGGAGACATTGAGATTATGGTGCAGTCATGTATTACCCAAGACCAGCAGGTCAAGCTAGAACAGCTGGCCGCCGAAACCGAGTCTCCTGTCTAGGGCCCCACTACCATGGCCAGATTTTTACATATTGCTGACGTTCATCTGGGCTTTGATCGCTACAACAGCAAGGTACGTACCACGGACTTTTTTCACACCCTGTGGGATGTGTTTGAGCGATATGCCATCGGCACAGCGGTAGATTTTGTCGTTATTGCTGGCGATCTCTTTGAGCATCGGATGATTCAACCTGCTATTTTGAATCAGGCCCAGCTCTGTCTCCAGCAGCTGCAGACAGCTGAAATCCCGGTCATTGCCATTGAGGGAAACCACGACAACTGCCCCTATGGGACAAAAACTAGCTGGCTGCGCTATCTATCGGACTGGGGATTACTCAAACTATTGGAGCCGGGACAGGGTGAAACAATTTATGCACCCTGGGATGAAACAACCAAACGGGGCGGCTACATTGACCTTGACTGTGGCGTGCGGGTGCTGGGTTCTAGTTGGTATGGAGCGGCGGCACCTAAAGCTATTAAGCAAATCATAGCGGCTATGGCGACGCTACCTCCGGGGCCAGCGTCGACTATTTTACTGTTTCACCATGGTCTAGAAGGGCAAATCGCCCGCTACTCTGGCGCCCTTCGCTATGGCGACCTCCTACCTCTGCGGCAAGCTGGGGTAGACTATCTCGGGCTAGGCCATATTCATAAACACTACACTGTCGATAATTGGCTATTTAACCCTGGCTCCCTAGAAGCCAACAACATAGAAGAGGGCACCTTTGAGCGCGGTGCCCTTCTAGTGGAGATAGATAGCGACCAGGTGGAAGCTCAGCTACAAATGGACTACCAACAACGCCCCATTGCCCGCCTCAGGTTAAAGCTACGGGGAAAGGAGGCGCTAGAGGATATTGAAGAATTAGCGATCAAAGCTGTCGAGCAGGCGATTGCTCAAAAACAAGTTGTCCCCGAAAATCAACCTATTGTTGAACTGCGTATCGAAGGACAGGTGGGGTTTGATCGGTTGGAGTTAGATACACGACAGCTCCAAAAGATACTTCAGGAGCGCTGTAATGCGTTGATTTTTCTGCTCAAATATGAGGTCGATAATGTCGCCTATGGAACGCCACTGGACGATAGCGTCGACCGGGTGCAGATTGAGCGAGAGATTTTCACCGATCTTTTAGCGGCTAACAATGTCTATAGGAAGCGAGCTCAACCGCTAGCAGCAGGTCTGATTGATTTAAAGGAGCGCCAGCTCATCGGCGACAGCGAAGAGACTCTCTACAGGCTGGTGGAGCAGGTATTAGACCCATCCGTGAGGACACCCACCGATGATTAACGCTAAGATTGCGGCAATGCCGTTTGCCCTGCCATCAACAACATCAGAGGTATCTGTATGGGTTTGGATCGATCGCCAGAACAGCTGATTAAAGTCGGGTTAGCTGCACTCAAACAAAAGGACTACGGGCGTGCGATCGCAGCGTTTCAAACCCTACATCAGGCCGATAACATCGAAACAAGCCATCGCCTCAAGGCCCAAATGGGTCTGATTCGGGCCTATGAAGCCCAGGGTGCCCACGCTCGTGCCCGCGATCTGTGCAAACCTCTGCTCAAAACTCGTAGTCAGGCCATCCGGCAGTGGGCCAGCGAAAAACTGCAGCAGCTAGGGACTGAGGCCGCTACACCCTCGCCCCAACAACCTACCCACAAGAAGACACAGACAGGTTTTGTTCCGGCAGTCAGTGGGTTTATTCCCTTTGGCTCATCCGACGAACCATCTGCCACGGAGGGTAAAACGGCTCTACCCAATACCGCCGCCGCCACCACCGAGTCTTCTCAAACAGCGGCTGTCGATGGTGCACCTAGCTCCCTAGGCAGCTCTCCCGATAGCCCAGTCGAAACAATTTCGTCTCTATTTCATTACCAAACCCTCAATAGCAGTCGAAAACTGAACCCGGACAAAGAAGCGCTCGTCCCCCCGCCAGTTAAGCCCCATAGTCCTCGCCAGACTTCCCACCCACCTGCCCCTGGGGGCGCGCCTCCAAAGGAGCCAAGTCCGGTGCCCCCGGCTGTCCAACAGAAGTCTTCCAGCCAGGCGACGTCTTTTGAGGATCCCGAAATATGGCCCCAGGGCAGTCGCCTCAGGGCGCTAAAGTCCCTTGGTAAAGTTAGTTCTGGCCGGCTTTGGTTTGCCCAGTTAGCAACCATTCCAATTCTCTTCATCGTCCTTCGCTGGCTAGTGCAGTCGGTTCTAGGTATCATTCGCAACTATCTCCAATTTTTAGAAGAGCTGCTGCCCATCAACTTCCGACTGGCCAACTTTTTTTGGGCGACTCATACCTGGACGGTCATTATCGGTTTGGGGCTGCTGACCATTGCTTCCCCCTGGCTGTGGTCGCTGCTACTGCACCCAACGACAGATCTCACTAGCCAACAGCTGCAAACCCACAGTCCAGAAGCTAGCCGACTACTCCAACGTTTTTGTTCTAAACGCCGGTGGCCATTGCCAAAAATTCAGCTACTCACCAGCCAGCTACCGCTTATTTTTTCCTATGGCTGGCGACCACGCTACGGCCGTTTGGTGGTGAGTCAGGGACTGCTTGAGCAGCTAGCGCCCGACGAGTTAGCCGCTGTTATTTTGTATGAAATGGGTCACTGGTCAACCCTGGACTGGATATTTTTTTCCACCCACGGACTTTTACTACAGACATGCCATCGGGCCTATTGGTTGTTTGCTCGGTGGGGGGAAGATAGTCCTATATTTATCAAGATTGCGGCAGGCACCCTGGCAAGTCTCAGCTATGGTGTTTTTTGGCTATTGACCAAGGTAGGCTGTGGCCTAGCTCGCACCCGCACCCCCTACCGAGACCGCACCACAGCCGAACTCACAGGCAACCCAAACGGACTGGCGCGCGCCCTAGCCAAGCTCTCGACAGCCATGACCAACGCCGTTGCCCAGCAAGGATATACCCCACCGCTGCTAGAAAGTTTGGACCTGATGTTGCCGGTGGGTCCAGGAGCCGCTGGTCCATCCATCCAACAGTTTACCTGGGGGGCCTTTAATCCGTTGCGCCACTGGCTATCGCTAAACCAGGGTCACCCGCCCCTGGGGGACAGGCTATACACCCTCAGTGCCTATGCCTGCCACTGGCGACTCAAGCCCAGCCTTGACTTTACCAAGCTGCGTTTGCAAACGGGGACTCGGACCACACACGATTGGCCAAACCTATTGCTCCAGGGTGGGGCCTGGTCTGGCGCTGCAATGGGACTAGCTGCCGTGGCTGTGATGTGGCTGATTGGTGCGATCGCAACAAATCTCGACTTTCCTCTGCTTGCTTGGCTCTATAAAGACCGTAGTATTCTGCTCAGCATGCCACTGATTGGTGCTGCCACCGGCCAGCTGATACGCATCAATCGCTTTTTCCCAGAAACCACTGCCCCATCCTTCGATGAAACCCAGCTTGGCAAGTGGCAAACCGACTCCACCCGTACCCCCCTCAGCAGTGTGCCCATCAAAATCAGCGGTACCCTAACAGGTCGACCGGCACTGGCAAACTGGCTAGGCCAAGAATGGCGGCTATACACATCCCACGGCAGCATTAAACTACACCACACTGGATACCTGGGTCCCTTAAGCAACCTACGAGGTCCTGCTCCATGGCTGCACCAGCCCCTACAGGTTACTGGCTGGCTGCGTCGAGGACATCATATCTGGATTGATATTGACCGCCTCCGTACCCGCCAAAATCAGGTTATCGTTTCTCAGCATCCTGTTTGGTCGGTCACCACAAGCCTACTACTGCTGAGTTACGGCCTTTGGCTTTTGTTTCAAGGATAACCAACGTGCCCCTAGCTGCCCCAAAGCAGAAGAAACCGGACTACATATTGCAGTTACGCCCCAGAGATGTTAACTTTTGTTAAAGAGTACTGATAGTCTAATCGCACTTCAAATTGGCAAACCGCTAATTTGGCGTTAGGTATCGGGTTCTCCTACTCTCAACACAGCAAACCAGTCACCTTAGTGCGACTGGTTTTTTTATTGCAGTATGCCTACACCTCAAAAGAGTTTTATTAGGCTCTCGGCTCAAACAATAGTACTGATGCTATGGATTCCATTGTTGCCAGTTTGCTCCATATTTCTTTTAGAGATCTTCACCAAAAAAACCACCGAATCGCTTGGCTTGGCATCAGATAGCGTGATACCTTGATGATGTAGAGAAATGGTTTATTTCCAATCTCATTCAACGAAAGTCCTCTGGTAAGGGCTGCAGTGAGCTGTTATTTTAGTTGGCTGTTACCAGGGTTTAGAGATGGTTTTGACAAACCTGTCGAGTAGGATATTTGACTCACCGGAGTAGTTACTCGCTTAGGATAGCTAATGGTTTTTGTGCTGCGGTTCGTCACTCGTTAAATCCTTCAAAGCCATAGTTCCTTCAAGATTTCGTCTGGAAGTTTTTAAGCTCTAAATTCAATTGATAGACTTTTTTCATCCACCCGCCGCAACTGTTTTTAGATTTGTTTAAGAGGTATCTCCATGTCAGTGCGCTTATATATCGGCAATCTGCCCCGTGAATTGGAACGTGAGGAATTTGAAGCCGTTTTCTCAGAAGACGTCGACAATATAGTTTCAGTAAAACTAATTGCCGATCGGAAAACTGGTAAATGTCGTGGTTTTGGGTTTGTAACCGTCAAAACCGATGAGATTGCCGATACTCTCGTGAGTAAGTACAATGGTCAGCCACTGCAGGATATTACCCTCAAAGTGGAGAAAGCCATGCCCCGCAGCAAGGAAAATGAGGGTAGCGGTGGTCCAAGCAACAATCGTAAAGGCGGCAAGCGCAGTGCCGGAAATAGCAAGCCAGCCAGCTATGCCTCATCGGCTCCCGAAAAGACTCAACCTGACCCCCGCTGGGCTTCCGACTTAGAAAAGCTGAAGGAAATGCTGGCAGCTCAGACTACTGCTTCGTAGGATTTGGGCGATTTTAGCCTTGATTTAATCCGCTTGATTTAACCCAATAGAAAAGGCCAGGGTATCAATCCCTGGCCTTTTCTATTGGGTTGCTTAGAGCCACTAAAACGCTTGGGCCACAACTTAAAGCACACGGGCACGCAACAGGGCAGGAGGTAAACACAGAAGCTTACGCACCGTAGGCACAAATGCCCGCCGATTAAAAACATCGTATTGGTTTTCAGCAATCACATCCAAAATTTTACGATATAGCATCAATGCTGACCAAACGGGCCAGCGTGCATCTGGACTGAGCATAGTAATCCCTCCCTCAGCCTGTCGATAAAACTTTAGTGCCCGCTGAATCTGAAATCGCATCAGCGCCCGCCAGCGTTCATCGATCACCCCATTAAGCAAATCTGCTTCACTGTACTTGAACAGCTCAAGATCTTCGAGGGGTAGATAGATCCGCCCACGGCGAGCATCTTCGCCCACATCCCGCAAAATATTTGTCAGCTGATTGGCAATCCCAAGGGCAACAGCTTCTTCTATGGGAAACGGTCGCGCCTTGGCCCACGGAGCTGTGTTGTACTCAGGATCGATACCCATAACAATCGTGGACATCAAACCCACGGTACCCGCAACTCGATAGCAATACAATTTCAGGTCGTCAAAGGTCTCATACCGAGAACATTGTAAATCCATCCGCTGTCCCGCAATCATGTCACGAAACGGTTGGATGTCGAGGGGGAAATGCTCTAGAGCATTGACCATAGCCACGTCATAATTATCTTGAGGATGTCCAGCAAAAACAGACTCTAGCTGCTCTTCCCAGGCATCTAGAGTCGCCTCGGTAGTAAACTGAGCAGATGGCCCATCAACCAACTCATCCGTACGACGACACCATACATAAATAGCCCAGATAGCGCGACGCTTAGCTTCTGACATCAGCATCGTACCCATGTAGAACGTTTTTGAATACTTAGCAGTGATCTGCCGACAGCGCTCATAGGACTCATTTACAGAAACCAACATGGACGCAGACGAGACAGGGGTAGTGGGTTGCAATAGCATGGGTGTCCTTATTCAACAAAAAGCGTCATAGGCTAGTGGCGAGTTGAAAAGCAATGGCTAAATTTGCTACCACAATATGACAAATCAAATTCACCTTAAAAAATTGAGTATTAGCTGATGCGTTAGAGCACAGCAATTGCTCATATATCCTCATGAATGTCATCCATTATAGATTTTCAAGCGTTACATTCTGATACAGGAACGTAACATTTATCGGTAAAGATCTCGATCAATCGCTGTTGATTAAAACCTTTACGGAGAAAAGCTGCAGATGGTTGACTAGCAACCTTTCTTAGCAGCACGGTACTATAGTTTGCTTGCAAAAAGCAGGAATTCCAAAATCTCCTTCTCCTAGCACCTTGTGCAGCTAGGCACAATCAATTTGGAGCACTAATCCCCATGACTAATAATTTTGACTTTTTGAGACAAACTGACCCTGATATCACCGCCATTATCGAAAGTGAACGTCAGCGTCAGCAAGACCACTTAGAACTCATTGCTAGTGAGAACTTTACATCACCAGCTGTCATGGCTGCCCAGGGCTCTGTCTTAACAAATAAATACGCAGAAGGTCTGCCTAGCAAGCGCTACTACGGTGGCTGTGAGTTTGTCGATCAGGCTGAGGCCCTAGCTATTGAAAGAATCAAGCAACTTTTTGGGGCGGCCCATGCCAATGTTCAGCCCCACTCAGGGGCCCAAGCAAATTTTGCTGTCTTTTTAGCTCTGCTGCAGCCCGGTGACACCATCATGGGCATGGATCTTTCCCATGGTGGGCACTTGACCCACGGCTCTCCGGTCAACGTTTCAGGAAAATGGTTCAACGTTGTCCAATACGGCGTTAACCCGGACACTGAGCAGCTTGACTACGAAGCTATCCGCGAGCTGGCCCTGCAGCATCGCCCCAAAATAATCATCTGTGGCTATTCCGCCTATCCTCGGACGATTCATTTTGATAAGTTTCGAGCCATTGCCGATGAAGTCGGTGCCTATCTGATGGCTGACATTGCTCATATTGCCGGGTTAGTTGCCACCGGTTACCATCCCAATCCTATTTCCCACTGCCACGTGGTGACCACAACTACCCACAAGACCTTGCGGGGACCTCGCGGTGGACTGATCTTGACCAGCGACCCGGAGCTTGGCAAAAAGTTTGATAAGGCTGTCTTTCCCGGTAGTCAGGGTGGTCCGCTGGAGCATGTGATAGCGGCCAAGGCAGTTGCCTTTGGAGAAGCGCTCAAACCCGAGTTTAAAACCTACTGCTCCCAGGTCGTTGCCAATGCCCAGGCCCTAGCCATTCAGCTACAGGCACGGGGCATTAAAACTGTCTCTGACGGGACTGATAATCATCTGGTACTGGTTGATTTGCGCTCCATTGGCATGACCGGCAAACGAGCCGATGCCCTAGTCAGCATGGTGAACATCACCGCGAATAAAAATACCGTGCCGTTTGACCCTGAATCCCCCTTTGTAACCAGCGGTCTACGTCTGGGTTCGCCAGCCATGACTACCCGAGGACTGGGAACTGAGGAATTTAAGGAGATCGCCAATATTATTGCTGATCGACTACTGTCCCCGGAGGATAGTCAGGTTGAGACCAACTGTCGAAATCGCGTCGCGGCTCTGTGTAGTCGCTTTCCGCTTTACCCTCACCTGCACCCTGAAGCTGTGCTTGCCTAGATTCAGGGTGTCTCCAAGCAGTTAGCCGTCATATGTGTCCATAGGGCGGCTGATCGTTCTGAATCAATGGGGCTGAATCAGTGGGGCTGAGTCAATGGGGCTGAATCAGTGGGTAGCTAAACGGGCGGGTTTGTCAGCTACCCATAACGAATCAGGTTCTGCTGTAATAGTGATGGCTCTGACCCACCTTTTCAATAAACCAAAAACGGTGTCTTGAACCTGGTAATTATCAGCTTGAAAGATTCAAAAAACCTGCTAGGGTGACGGTGACTGTTGAGTGTGCCGCCGAGCTATCGTGTTGCCTTCATGCCAGCGTTGTCTTCTCCTATCCTCTGCCGCCCATGCCCTTTCAGATATACCCTCTTCTGGCTTTTGCACTATCAGCTGCTGTAGTACTTATTTCGACTCCAATTGTCAAAAGAATTGGGTTACATAGCGGTCGAGTTGATATGCCCGGAGGGCGTAAAGTCCATAACGTCCCAATGGTTAGGCTTGGCGGTGTATCCATTTTTTTGGGTACGGTAGTGGCGTTGCTGGTTGTTTGGAATATCGGCGGCTTTGTGGATGCCCAGGGCCAGCAGCTAGTCAACGAACCAGAAGCCGAGATTTGGGGCGTCACCTTAGGCGGTTTAGCATTTTTCCTAATTGGCCTATTGGATGATTTGTTTGGTCTATCTGCCATTAGTCGTCTGCTGATGCAAGCGGCGGTGGCCGCCGTTGCCTGGAATATCGGCGTTGATATTGCCTTTGTGTCTATTCCAGGTTTGGATATTGTTCAGCTGGCTGACTGGATCAGCTTGCCAGTGACCGTTGTCTGGTTAGTGGGTATGGCCAATGCTATCAACTGGATTGATGGTCTAGATGGGTTGGCAGCGGGGGTATCTGGCATCGCCGCCATTGTCATGATGTTGGTGGCCTTGTTTATGGAGCAGCCTGCAGCGGCCATTATTGCGGCGGCGCTCGCTGGTGGAGCTCTCAGTTTTTTGAAATACAATTTCAATCCCGCTCAGATTTTTATGGGTGATGGCGGGGCCTATTATATGGGCTTTACCCTGGCGGGAGTCGGGGTCATTGGTCTGGTAAAGGGGGTAACTACAGTAGCCGTATTTCTGCCCTATTTGCTGATCTTAGCCGTCCCTATCTTGGATATGTCGGCGGTAATTTTGGCTCGTTTGCGGCGTGGGCTATCGCCTTTTGTGGCTGACAAGCGTCATTTGCACCACCGTCTGTTGAATGCAGGGCTGTCCCATCGATTTACGGTGTTGTTTATTTATGCATTGACGCTGTGGGTAGGCAGCCTGGCCCTGGCTTTTTCAGGCATGCCCAGCGGTATTGTCTATGCATTAGGTTCAACGGCTCTGCTCAGCTACACCAGCTGGCGGGCCAAACGGCATGCTAGATAAACAGGGCAGTTGGGGTCAGTAGGGGTAGTTATAGGCTAGTACTAGCTGTCCTACGTCATATAGGTAAAACGTCTCTGTGGTGGCCCCTGCCCGCTGAGTCTTTAAGGTATCTAGCAATTCGAACCGCTCAAAATAGGGGGCGTAGGTTGCTCGGATCTGGGACTGGTCATAGTCAGCAATGGTAATAAATATGCCTGAATGCCCCAGCCAGTCAGTGGGTGTAAACCAGACTGCGTGCCCGCGGGGATCCTGGGTAAAGGCCATAACGGGAACTGATGTGAGGGGGCTGACGGCCATGTCCACATAGCCGCTCAACCAAAACTCGTTAGTGACAAAGAAATCGGCCGCCGCGATCGCAGATTCTACATCCCCGTCTCGCAGCCGCCGCCGCAGCTGCACCACATCGATCAGGGCTGTGGTCGGATCGGACCCTGGAGCAACCAGCTGCACCACGCCCCCCGGCTGCTGTAGGGTACCCAGCGCCACATGACCCAGGGCAAAAATTAATAGGGTCGCCATGACCAGAGCACTACCCACCAGCCACCGTCTGACCAAGCGAGGCGACCAGCGGGCCATGGCCGCCGCCAGCAGCAAACTCAGGCTCCATAGCCCCGGCGCAGGCCAGGCTGGGTAAATATGCGCCACGCCGCCCAGGAGCGTAAATCCAGCTGCAACGGGCAGCCCCAACCACAGGACAAACCGCCGCCGCAGGTCGCCCCCCTGCCAGAGGCTACACCAGCTTGCCCACCACAGGGGAAACCCAACCGTGGGAAACAGATAGGCCACCCCCACCAGCCACACTCCGAGCATATTCGGCATATTAAATCTAGGGAGGCCGCCGTTTCCCTGATCGCCAAACCGGTCGGACAGGTGAAACCCAAAGGACAGCCAGTCGTGCTGAAGGTTCCAATACACCAGGGGGGTCAAAATCAGGGCAAACAGCACCAGCGCCGCCCCGGTCCACGGAGACCTCAAGGCCCGACGATGGCTGGCGCTAGTCAAGCAAAAACCAACTAAGCCCAGCCCCAATACAAATCCGTGATACTTGCTCAGACAGGTCAGCCCCAGCAACAGACCGAGCAGGGCAATCTTGACAGTGGGGCGATAGGGTTTGTCCGGAAAAAACTCCAGTACGGCGATGTACATGGTCGCCGACCACCACAAAATCAAACCGTTATCCGGTGCCGCCAGCAGGCCAAAGCTAAACACAAATAGAGGGCACAGGGATGCGATCGCAACAGCCCACATGCCAGCCTTGGGACCAAATAACCGCCGACCGCTCAAAAAGAGCAGTCCCGTACTCACACCGTAGAGCGCCAGCGCCCCCAATCGCAGCGTCAGGGGAGAAATAACTCCCGTCAGCCAGGGCCCCACGGCGGTCGTTATGGCCACCATGACAGGATGGTCAAAATAGCTCCAGTCCCAGTGC